>NZ_JACSQB010000038.1 GCF_014836835.1 Clostridium faecium
ATTTTAAAATGTAATAAATTATAGATAAACTACTTTAAAATTCACAATGGATAATAGAGAATTGACAATTATGGTGAATTTATTTTTTAATAAACTAATTTTTGAATAGGTTTTTGTAGAGAAAAAAGCTTTAAAAATTATAAATTTTAAGGTTTGTAAAGATATATAATTAATTTAAGATTTTTAAAAATGAAAATTGAATAAGTTTTATTAATAAAGTAATAATTTTATATATTACTTTTACTATAAAGTTTTATGAGTCAGCTACGACATATAAGATAGTATTTATAGTTTAAAATTGAACAGTAAGGAGATGAAAATAATGAGATTAAGTCATAATATGCTTTCAATAAATATTTATAGACAATATTCAAAGCACTTATTAAATCAAAGTACTGCATTAAATAGGATATCTTCTGGACTTAAGGTGGCTACAGCAAAAGATGACCC
Source organism: Clostridium faecium (assembly GCF_014836835.1). Lineage (GTDB taxonomy): Bacteria > Bacillota > Clostridia > Clostridiales > Clostridiaceae > Clostridium_J > Clostridium_J faecium. The sequence goes on from NZ_JACSQB010000038.1 coordinate 451, forward strand.
TAATAAAATGGCACAAAGTGAGCAGCTTAAACTTCAAATTAGGGGCATTCAAATGGCAGCTAAAAACACTCAAGATGCAGTGAGCATGATTCAAGCTGCTGATGGTTCAGCAAACAATATAAGTGAAATTATAATAAGAATAAAGGAATTAATAACAAGTGCTGGAGGAAGTCATATAGAGGAAAGTCTTCAATCTATTCAAGGAGAAATAAATCAAATGATTGAAGGGATAGATAATATAGCAAAATTTGCTGAGTTTAATGGAGTAAGATTATTGGCAGAAGAAGGCAGTGATGTAAAAAATCCTGAGACTTTAGAATTACTGAGTGGTGGAAATGTTGGAGATATAACTAAAATTCCTAAATATGATTTAACTGCTAAAGGATTAGGTTTGATAGATAATGGAGGAAAAGTAACAATAGATGTTAAAGATGTTGGTGGTTCTATTGACAAGATAAATAAATCACTAGATATAACTTCTATAGCTAGAAGCAAGTATGGAGCAATAACCAATAGACTAGACAGCACTTTTTCAATTCTCAATGAGAGTTCACAAGAAATTGAGGGTGCAGAAGCTGAAATTACAGGCGCTGATATAAGCTTAGAAATCATAGAGTACTCTAAACATAGTTTGCTTATTGAAAGTTCGTTAGCTTTAATGATTCAAACTAATAAAATGCCTCAGGATATTTTGACAGTATTACAAAATGTTAGAGGAAGGTAAAATCAATTTACAATATATAATTAAAGATGAAATTATTTTTAGATAAAATAATTTCTTTAAATATATTTTTCACTAGCAGCTTTATGTTTATAGTTTTTTTAGAGTGAAGTTACTAAGTAACTTTAAAATATAAGATGTATTAATTAACAATCTAAAAAATTGACAATAATTGTTGAAATTTAACCACTTCTGAGGAATAGCAGGAAGCTCTTTAGGGTTACTTTGGGGTGCATTATAGTCCGGGAGAGGAATAAATGATATTATACTAAATTTATGGAGATAAGCAATATAATTAAAATATTATTTAATGTTGCCGATGCAGTACCGTATCATACTGCACCCCAGGGGTTTAAATGAAATTAGTTTCAAATTAACATTTTGTTATTACTCTAATATTATTTTAAATCTATAATTTTGGTATAAACCTTAGGGGTGGGAAGTCATAATCATCCATTATCAATAGTCAATTTTAAATTGTATAAATATAAGCGCAACAATTTGCTAATACAAATTTTTAAACATGCAGGTTAAATTTAGAAGTAGTATATCTATACATAAATAAGTATATTTTTGTTTTATATGAAAATTAAGTAATAGGAAAGATGACTAAGAGTATTAGCCATCTTTTATTTTAAGTAAGCCTAAATTTTCAACAAAGTAAGAAATTTTTTCTTCCAAATTGAAAATAACAAAATGTCAAATTATACTACATAAATATTCATACTAAAAAAATGACTATTAAAAAAGATTATAAAAAAAATTTCGATAATTTTGAAGAATTATATTACAAAAAATATATGGTTTGTTATAATATGTATATAAATATTACTATATTTACATGAAATTTAAATAAAAGTATATAAATTTAATAAAAATAATAAAATTTTTAAAAATTAAGAAGGATTTATCGAATTTTTGTCAAAATAATATATTCAGTGTGAGGTGGTAATTTTGAGTAATATTGATAATATGAGCTATAATTTAATTAAAAAGGGAATGGATGTAACTATTGTAAGTAATCGAGTGATTGCAAATAACATTTCCAATTTTAATACCAAAGATTATAAGCGTCATTATATTGATTTTGATGAGGCATTAAATAATAAGATATCTCAAGATTTAATGAAAAAGACAAATGATAAGCATTTAAGTATTAAGGGTGAGGAACTAGAAGTTAAAACAGATACTTCAAGCAGTATGAGGGAAGATGGAAACAATGTAGATGTGGAAAGTGAAATGGCTAGTGAAGCTGCTAACAACTTAATGTATGAAGCATTAGTGAAGCAGGCAAATACAAGGTTTAATATGAGGAGTATAGTGATTAAAGGAGGTAATTAGATTTGGAAGCCTTTAGGGGAATGAGGATAAGTTTAAGCGGCCTTTCAGCAGAAAGATTAAGAATGGATACCATAACTGGTAACATAGCAAATGCTAGTACTACAAGGGGGAAAGATGGAAAACCATATATAAGAAAAGTAGCGGTGTTTGAAGAAAATTTAACCAATGAATTAAATAAACAAAGTGGAAAGTTTGAAAAAAAGCATATGGGAATTAAATCAGTAGGAGTTGAAGAAGATAAATCTGAACTTAGAAAGGTATATGATCCATATCATCCAGATGCAAATGAAGAAGGCTATGTTTTAATGCCTAATGTAAATATATTAAATGAAATGGTGGATTTAATTGCAGCATCAAGAGCCTATGAAGCAAACATCACTGCATTAAATTCACAAAAAGCAATGATAACTAAAACACTAGAGATTGGAAGATAGGTGAATTGATATGAAAATAAATAGTTTTGTGCCAGATACTAAAATTTTTACTGAGGGATTAAAATCTAAATCAACTGAAGGCCTAGATGAAAAAAATTCTAATGTTGGATTTGGGGATTTGCTTAAAAAGGAATTAAATAAAGTTAATGATAAACAGGTAGAAGCAGAAAGTTCAACTATATCCTTCATAAAAGGTGATATGGATCTGCATCAAACTTTAGTAGCTACTGAAGAAGCTAGATTATCTTTGGAGTTAGCGGTACAAGTTAGGAATAAACTAGTAAATGCTTATGAAGAGTTTAATAAAATGCAAATATAGTAAGGAGTGCACAGAATGAGCAAGCTATCGGAGAGTATTAATAAACAAAAAGAAAAACTAAAAGAGATGAGCAAGGCTAAAAAGATAGCTTTAGGTATCATAACTTCCGTTGCAATAATAACACTAATAACTGTAACTGTAATCATTCTGCAGCCCAAATATGTAGTATTGTTTTCAAATATGACTCCAGAAGATTCAGGTGCTATAATCAATAATTTAAAAGAGAAAAAGACTAAATATAAGATAAAGGATAATTCCATATTAGTAGAAAAAAAATATGTAGATCAACTTAGAATGGAACTTTTATCAGAGGTTTCCTTTAAAGAAGGAAGCCATGGATTTGAGCTTTTTGATAATAGTAAAATTGCTCCTACTGATAATGAATCTAAGATAATGTATCAAAGGGCACTATCTGGAGAATTGGAAAGAACAATTAAGTCTTTTAATGAAGTAGAAAATGTAAAGGTAAATTTGGTAATACCAGATAAATCCGCATTTATAACTAAACCAGCTCCAGCTACTGCTTCAGTCACATTGGTTTTGGCAAAGGGAAAAGAATTGTCTGAGGAGCAGGTAAAAGCAATTGTTGCATTGGTTTCTGGCAGTGTGGAAAATTTGCCAAAAGAAAATGTAACTATTGTAGCTGATGGATTTAAATTATTGACAGAAGATCTTTTTAATGAAGAAAAAAATACATTGACAAAGTCTACAGATAAGCAATTGGCAGCAAAAAAACAGTTAGAAGAAGAATATAAGAAAAAAATATTGAATGTTTTAGAGCCAATTTATAAAGATAAAGTCAGGGTTTCTGTTAATGCAGACTTGAATTTTGACGCTGTTCAGCAAAATAAATTAGAGTATGGTAAAGATGGGGCAATTGTAAGTAAGCATGAAGTTATAGATTCTAGTGATACTGAAAATAATACTTCAGGAAGCCCTGTGGACAATAATATGAACAATAATCAGGATACTAATGCTGATGGGGAAAACGCTACACATAGGGAGAATACAACAAACTATGAATTATCTAAGGTAGAGGAAACAGTTATTAAAGCACCAGGACAAATAGAGAGGGTTTCTGCATCTATAGTTGTAGATGGAGCTATTGATAATCAAACTAAAGCATCAATAAATAATTTAGTTTCTGAAGCCATAGGTTTTAATAGAAAAAGAGGAGATTCAATTACAGTAGAAGCTCTTCAATTTAATAGTATTGATAAGGAATTAGCTGAAAAAGAATTGGAAGAAATGAAAAAAGCTGAAAAAATTGCTAGAAGAAATAAACTTATCTATATGGGTATTTTTGGTGTAGCAGCAATAGTTATTTTAGCAATAGTTATTTCTGCAATAAGAAAATCTAAAAAACGAGAAGAGGAAGTAGAAATTCCAGATTTTGATATGATAATTGGAGATGAAGTTAAACCTAAAGAGGTATTTGAAACATTAAACTTAGAAAAAGAAACAGAAAAAGAACATGTTGCTAATGAAGTTAGAAAATATGCTTCTAATAAACCAGAACAAGTTGCAGATATTGTTAAATCATGGCTGGCTGAAGATGAGAGGGGATAAAAATGGCTAAGGTAGAAAAGTTATCGGGAGTTCAAAAAGCAGCAATATTGTTTATTACATTAGGCCCTGAAGCTTCTGCAGGCATAATTAAAAAGTTGCCAGAAAGAGAAATACAAAAGGTAACTTATGAAATTGCCAATATGAGTACTGTATCAGCAGAACAAAGACAAGCTATTTTGGATGAGTTTTTAGAAATGAATAAAGCCAAGGAATACATAATGGAGGGTGGATTGGATTATGCAAGAAACCTTTTATCTAAAGCTTTAGGAACTCAAAGGGCAGCAGAGATATTGGAGAAAGTCACAGAAATAACTCAGCAGTATAGACCTTTCTCAATTGCAAGAAAGGCAGATGCTCATCAGATTATGAATGTAATATCCAATGAGCATCCACAAACTATTGCTCTTATATTATGTTATTTACAACCGGATAAAGCAGCTCAAATTATGGCTGAACTTCCAGTGGAACTGCAGGCAGAAGTAGCATACAGAATAGCAACTATGAATACTATTTATCCTGTGGTAGTCAAAGAAATTGAAGAAGTTTTAAATGATAAATTATCAAATGTAATTCATAATAGTGAAACTACAATAGTTGGAGGAGTTTCATCATTAGTTAATATTCTTAATCAAGTTGATAGGTCTACAGAAAGAAATATTACAGAGGGTCTTGAAAGAGAGGATGCAGAACTTGCAGAAAAAGTTAAGGAATCTATGTTCGTATTTGAAGATATCATTACTCTTGATGATGTGGCCATTCAAAGAGTGTTACGTGAAATGGATAACAAAGAGTTGTGTCTTGCACTTAAAGGAGCTTCAGAACAAGTGGCAAATGTTATATTTAAGAATCAATCTAAGAGAGCTGCTGCTACATTAAAAGAGGATATGGAATTCTTAGGACCAGTAAGACTTATGGATGTCGAAAAAGCACAGCAAAAGATTGTATCACTGATAAGAAGATTAGAAGAAGCAGGGGAAATTCAAATAGCAAGAGGTGGCGAAGATGCAATCATCTTATAAGGTCATTAAAAATCATTATGTTATAACAGAAGGTAAAAAAGAGATTTGCACTAAATCACCTATAGTAATGGATGAAGATATACCTAAAGAAAAAGAAAAAATTCAAAATACTGAGGAAACTTTGGTATCTTTTGAAAATATAGCACAAAATATAATAGAAAATGCTCAAAATAAAAGCAATAAAATCATCATAGAAGCCACAGAGAAAGCAAAAGAAATAGAATCTGATGCTTTTAATAGTGGAAGCAGCAAAGGTTATGATGAAGGATATAATTTAGGATACAAGGAAGGCATGAAAAAGGCAGAAGAAGAAGGAGAAGCAATTATCAAAAATGCTACTGAGGTCTTAGTAAGTGCCAAGCTTGAATATAAAAATTATATTGAGGAAAAGGAAGTTCACATTAGAGAACTTATATATAATATAGCTTCTTCAGTTTTAAAAAGAGAAGTTGAAAATAGTGAAGCTATAAATGAAATTATATTTGATGCATTACTAGAAGAAAAAAATGAAAATTATTTTATTATAAAATGCAATTCTAATCATTTAAGTAGTTTAAAAGATGAAGTAGAAAATATGAAAAATAAACTTGCTTTTACAGGGGATATTTTTATTATTGAAGACAATAGTTTAGAAAATGGAACTGCCATTATTGAAAAAGACAGTGGTAAAATTTTAGTGGATATGAGTTATGTCTGTGAAAAACTTAAGGAAATAATCTTTGAAAGATAGAGATTTAATTTAGGAATGGTGATTTATGATGTTATCCTTAGATTTTAATAAGTTAAATAAAAAAGTGAAAAATACAAACTATAACTATATTGAAGGAATTGTTAAAAATGTTATAGGCCTTACAATTGAAGTGCAGGGGATGAAGGCATTTGTTGGGGAAGTATGTACTATATATAATCAAAAAAATGTTGGAATACCTGCAGAAGTTACAGGCTTTAAATCAGATAACGTCATATTGATGCCCTTAGGGGATTTGGTTGGTATTGCACCAGGATGCAGAGTTGTACCAAGTGGGAAAGCTTTAAGTGTTAAATGTAGTGAAGAACTCTTTGGAAAAGTTCTTGATGGATTGGGGAATCCATTAAGAGAAGAAGAAATTTCTACTTATACACTATATCCTTTAGAAGCAATGCCTCCAGATCCACTAAAAAGAAGAAGAATAAAAGAACCACTTCCAACAGGGGTTAGAGCTATTGATACTTTTTTAACCTGTGGAGAAGGACAAAGAGTTGGTATTTTTGCAGGAAGTGGAGTAGGAAAAAGTACAACCTTAGGAATGATTGCAAGAGAGGCAAAGGCAGATGTTAACGTAATTGCACTTATAGGAGAAAGAGGAAGAGAAGTTTTAGACTTTCTAGAGAAGGACTTAGGGGAAGAAGGTCTTAAAAAATCAGTAATAGTTTGTGCTACCTCTGATCAGCCAGCACTGGTGAGGTTAAAAGGTGCTTTTACTGCAACTGCTATTGCAGAATATTTTAGAGATCAAGGCAAAAAGGTAATTTTAATGATGGATTCAGTTACTCGTTTTGCCATGGCTCAAAGAGAAGTTGGACTTGCCATTGGGGAGCCACCAGCTACAAAAGGTTATACACCGTCTGTTTTTGCAATGCTTCCTAAACTTTTAGAACGTAGTGGTATGTCTGATAAAGGGTCAATTACAGCATTTTATACCGTCCTTGTTGATGGGGATGATTTTAATGAACCTATAGCAGATGCTGTAAGAGGTATATTAGATGGACATATAGTATTATCTAGAAGTTTAGCAGCTAAAAATCATTATCCTTCTATTGATATTTTAAGCAGTATCAGCAGGCTTATGCCGGAAATTGCTGAAAGTGAACATAAAAAAGCAGCATCTTTAGCTAGAGATTTATTGTCCACTTACAGAGATTCAGAGGATTTGATTAACTTAGGAGCTTATGTAGAAGGAAGCAATGAAAAAGTGGATTTAGCTATAAGATATAATGAACCTCTTACAAGTTTTTTGAAACAAGGAATTAATGAAATTTGTGATTTTAATGAAAGTATAGAAACACTTATAAACATGTTTAGATAATTGATAATTGATAATTGATTTGATAGACAGAAAAATAAATTTTTATTGTTGGTATAAGTGGTAATAATCGTCAATATTCATTTGTAAATAGTCAATAGATGAAGTTTTGGGGGGATATGGTTGAGTTATAAGTTTAGGCTTCAGAAATTGCTTGAGTTTAGGCAAGGTGTGGAAGACCAAAGTAAAATATCTTTTATGGAAGCAATGTCGGAAAAGAATAGGGTAGAAAGAAAACTAAACAATCTTCAAGATAGTTATGATAAATATAAAAATATACCATTAAATTTATCTACTATAGAGAAAAAAATAACTCAAAATTATTTAAATGCAGTAAACAATTCTATTAAAGATACTACCATGCTTTTAGATGAAAAAGAAATAATTGTTGAAGAGAAGAGAGAAAAACTGGTTAAATCTCAAGTAGAAAGAAAAACTGTGGAAATACTAAAAGAAAAAGATTATAGAAGATATTTAGATGAAGAAAATAGAAAAGAGCAAAACCAAATAGATGAGTTTGCACTTTATGGATATGTAAGAAATATTGCTGAAAGGAGGTGAGAAAAATGAATAGTGTAAGCAGTAATACTTTAGATGTTTTACAAAATCAAATGAAAACATCTGGATATAATAACTCAGCAAAGTCTAAAGAATCAAAAAAAGAATCAAAGGTTACAAAATTTGAAAAGGCATTTCAGAAGGTGTCAGAGCCATTAAAGAAAAAAACTAATTCTTTGCAAGACAAAATGGTTGTTAAAGAAGAGCTGTTAAAAGATATTGATGAGAGAGAAGATGATGGTCTTAAAAATATATTAAACATGATATTAAACATGCTTTCATCTATAGAAAATAATGAAAATTCCAATGCAGAATTAGAAGGTTTAATTGAAAACATTAAAAATACAGCCAGTTCACCTTTAGATTTATTAAAACTTTTAATAAAAGGTGAAGAAATTTTATCAAAGAATTTTGACCTAAAAACTTTAGTGGATGACAATAATTTGTTCAGTGATAATAATTTAGCAAATGATGATCATTTATTAAAGGATATACTGTTAAAGTTTATATCAGAGGATAAAAGTGATGAAAATTCTAATTTAAATATAAATAAATTAGAAAAAACATTAACAGAAGTAATGGCTAAATTAGAAAAGTTATATAACTCAGGAATAGTTAATGACAACTCAAATAGGGAGTTACTTAGAGCTGCATATGATAAAGGACTAACTGAGGAAATATTATCTAAATTAGCAGATACATCTAAGGCAGAAGTAACTAATGCTAATTTGGAGATAGAGATATCTAAAGAATTAAATGGCAAAACAATTGGGAAAAAGGATACCATAAAAAAAGAGGAAGCTTTATTAGCTAATAATACAGAATCAACTTTTAAAGTTAAAGAGGAAAAGGTAGTTATTGAGAATCAAAACAATAAAAATGATTCAAATAAAGATTTAAAGAAAAATTTATCTTCTGAAGAAAAGATACTTGAAAAACTTATAGGTGATAAAGAAGATGGAAAACTTGCAAAAGTGAATCAATTTATGAATGTCTTTAATAGTTCTAAAGCATCTTTAGAGGGCATAAAAAGTGTGGACAAGCTATTGGTGAATAAAGCTACTTTTAGTGAAGACATTGTAAAATCCATAAGATTTATGGAAGTAAATAATATTAAGGATTTAACAGTAAAGATAAATCCAAAACATCTAGGAGAAGTGATTATAAATCTTACAATGGATCAAGAAAATATGAAAGCACAACTTAAAGCTGTTAATAAAGATACTATTGCACTTTTAAATGCCAATTTAAAAGATATTACAGAAAAATTAAATGAGAATATTAAAATTCAGCAGGTAGAAGTATCAATATACAATGATGATACAACTTATTTTAGCAGCAACGAAAGAGAAAACTCCCAAGGATTTAATAGGGAACAAAACAAAAGCAAAGTTGTAAATGTAAGTGAAGAAGCAGAATTGGGAAAAGAAAATACTGCTATAGATGATAGTTCACTAAATATGCTTATATAGGAGGTGAGGAGTTTGAAAGTTGATAATAATATTCAAGATGCATTTAATCTGTGGCAAAGTAGAGTAAAAAGTCAAAATAAAACATTAAAAGACAGTAATGAAGGTTCTAAAACTAAAGACTCAAAAGATGATAGTAAAAGTAAAAATGTTGCAAACAAAATCAATGAAAGTGATTTTCAACATAGTGGAGTTACAGAAAGAGGAACTAAAGTTGTTAAAGCTGGAGCGGACTTAAATAAAAATGCCTTTCTACAAATACTTGCAGCAGAACTCGCTAACCAAGATCCAACTAATCCTCAAGATAGTACAGCTTATGTAGCTCAAATGGCACAATTTGCTGGTCTTGAACAAATGAATAATTTAAATACCACTATGAGATTATCTTCTGCTACTTCACTAACAGGAAAATTTGTTGCCTTAGATGCTTATAATACTAAAGGTCAGCAAGAGTTTGGAATAGTTAATGCAGTTTATAAAATAGGATCAAATGTATTTGTAACAGTGGCGACTGCTGATGGAGAAATTAAAAACTTTGATTATGATTCAGTATGTGAAGTTATAAATAATCCTGATAACACTTTAGACTACATTAATTTTGTAAATGGTTCAAATTTAATAGGAAAAACTGTTGAAATGTATGCTAAAGAAGAAGAAGAGCCAGATGTAGGTATTGTTAAAGAAATCTTTAGAGATGAAGAGGGAATTAAAGTTAAAATTGAAGTTGAAATTGAATGTGATGGTGAAATAAAAACTGAAATAAAGGATTATCCTTTCGATCATATCATGAAAATTAGATCATAAGTTGTGGTGAGTTTTGTGGGATACAGAGTAATTAATGGAGTTTTACATCCTGTAGGTAATTTTATAGGTACAGAAGATAAAAAATCCATTAACAATGAAAGGTCATGTGGCATTAAAAAAGAAAAGGTCTTTGATGATTTTTTTAAAGATGAGATTAATAAGACGGAAGGTTTTGTATTATCAAATCATGCTGCATTAAGACTTAAAGAAAGAAATATAGAACTTAATAAAGAACTGATGGGAAAAATTAATGAAGGAATAAATAAAGCAAGTGAAAAAGGCAGTAGAGAGTCGCTGATTTTATATGAAAATATTGGATTGATTGCCAGTATAAAAAACAGAACTATAATAACTGCCATAGATAAAAATGAAAATCAATCAAATGTAATAACCAACATTGACAGTGTTGTATTACTATAGGCTGGACCAAAATGGAAGCCATATTCTTATCGAACGATGGAGATAAGAAAAGTTTAAATTATGGGGGGAAAAGAATATGTTAAATGCAATGTATTCAGGAATTTCTGGATTAAATGCCAATCAAAAAAAATTAGACGTAATAGGTAATAATATTGCCAACTCAGGAACTACATCCTTTAAAGCTTCAAGAGTTACTTTTCAAGACAGTATGAGACAAAGTGTGTCTAAAGCTACAGGTTCAAGTTTAAATATGGGGGGGACAAACCCAAAACAAATAGGTATGGGCGTTCAACTTCAAAGCATAGATGTAAATATGGGACAAGGTAACCTTCAGCCTACAGGAAGACCACTAGATGTAGCTATAGATCAAGCTGGATATTTTGTAGTGTCTAAAGGACCTTTAGAGGGAAAAATTTCACTAAATAATCAAGCTATCAATGGTGGAAATATGGAAAACTATTTCACTAGGGATGGTGCTTTTAAATTAACTAGTGAAGGATATTTAGTAACTCCAAATGGATATAGAGTAATGGGATATGCTATTCAGGGAAAAGGTAAAGTAGAGGAAGGCAAGACAGATGCAGAGGATGTAAAAGAAAGTATTAAGCATGAGTCAGGAAAAACTACAGTAAGTTTTGTTGATTCAGAAAAAGATTTTAAGGTAGCAGGCTTATCAGATGATGGAAAAGGTAATCCAGAATTAATACCACTAGTTATACCAGAAGAAATTACTGTGAAAAAAGGAGATGGTACTGCTGATAATCCTGATGTAACTTTGAGGGTACAAAGTTATTCAATAGAAAAAGATGGATTATTAAAAGCTACACTATCTGATGGTAGTGTTACTGTGTTAGGTCAACTTGCTATGGCGTCTTTTAATAACCCAGGAGGACTTGATGGTGTAGGACAAAATATGTATACTCCAACTAGTAACTCAGGACAAGCGTTAATTAGAAGTGGTAAGGGTACTGCTAAAGATTTAGACAATAGTAAAGCTTATGGGGATATGATTCAAGGATGTCTTGAAATGTCCAATGTTGACCTTGCTGAGCAGTTTACAGATATGATAGTTGCCAGCCGTTCTTTCCAAGCTTGTGGAAAAGTTATAACTACAGGAGATGAAATACTTCAAGATTTAGTTAACTTAAAAAGATAGTTAAATAATTAAACTTAAAATAAAGAATAATTGATAATTTGGGGTATTTCTCAGTAATTTGAAAATTTATTATTTGCACTCTAAAGATTATGAGTAACCCTTAAAATAAAAAGTAACTTGCTATTAAAAATATAATTTGAAAGTTTTCATACAATGCTGAGAATTATCCTAAATTGTCTGTTATAAATTTGTAATTAGAAAATAAGAAAAATAGTTAAAGCTAAATTGTAACCAAATATGATTCTATTTTAAATTTTTTATTATAAATACGAAATTATTAAATAAGAAAATAATCAAAATCAAATTGACATAAGAAGATGTAACTATGGATATTTATTGAGCTTTAAATTCAAAGGCTACTGAGAATTACATAAATTGTCCATTGTCAATTTCCAATTGTCAATTGTAGAAGTGGGTGAAATCATGATAAAGGTTACTACACTTAATAAAAAAGAAATAATACTAAATTGCGACCATATTGAAAAGATAGAAGCAGTGCCAGAGACAGTTGTTACTTTGAACAATGGAAAGGTATATTTGCTAGCTAATACCATTGATGAAGTTGTAGAAAAAGTAATTGAATATAAAAATAAAATTTACAATTCAAAATTTTAGGAGGGCATAGATGTGAAAAAGCAAGATTTGCTAACAGTAATTGGACTTGTTACCGCTATAGCACTTATGATTATAGGTATGATGGGTGGAAGCAGTCTTTTGATATTCTATGATCCATTCTCCATTGCTATAACAGTAGGGGGGTCTATAGGAGCACTTTTAATTTCTTACCCAATGAATGAAATTAAAAGGCTTGGTAAGGTTATAGTTGAAACTTTTAAAGAGGAAGCTACTTCAAAGGTAGATACAATAACACTTTTTACCAACTTATCGAGAAAAGCAAGAAGAGAAGGATTATTATCACTTGAAGATGACATATCAAACATTGAAGATGAATTTACGAGAAAAGCATTAAACATGGTAGTTGATGGCATTGAGCCTGAGGCAATAAAAGAGATAATGCAACTTGAAATTACAGAACTTGAAAAACGCCATGAGGATGGGTCTGCAATGCTAAAATCACTAGGAGCTTATGGACCAGCTTTTGGTATGTTAGGTACACTTATTGGACTTATACAAATGCTTTCAGACATGGATGATTCTTCAGGCTTAATGAAAGGTATGGGAACGGCACTTATTACCACTTTTTATGGTTCTATTTTAGCAAACATAATAGCTATTCCTATGGCACAAAAACTTGATTATAAAACTGCTCAAGAAGTTAATAGTATGGAAATGATTATTGAAGGTGTAATTGCCATACAATCAGGGGTAAACCCAAGAATTGTAGAAGATAAATTAAGTGCTTACTTATCACCAGCTGAAAGAGAAGAAGCTAAGGCAAAAGGTGTAACTGGTAATGAGGTGGCAGAAAATGTCTAAGAAGAAATCTGAAATTAGAACAGATGCCTGGATGAATACTTTTGCTGATACCATGACTTTGCTTTTAACTTTCTTTGTTCTGCTCTATTCATTTTCAACAGTAGATGCAGAAAAATTTCAACAGATATCAACAGCTTTTCAAAGCATGTTTTCAGGTAAAGCTGGTGTAAGTATGTTAGATTTTAATATGTCATCTGGAGAGGTACCTGTAGTAGGAAAACCGGAAAATACCACTGATTCTTTAAATATAGACAATGAAGATATTCAGGATAATTTATATGAGCAGGTATCAAAATTAATTTCAGAAAGTAATCTTCAAGATGATGTTAAAGTTTTTGAAAATGAAAAAGGAATTAACATACAGCTAAAGGAAACGGTACTTTTTGAATCAGGTAAATCAGAATTACTTCCAAACAGTAGGAAGATATTAAATGAAATTAATACGCTAGTATCTAAGATAAACAACAATATAATAATTGAAGGACATACTGACAACATGCCTATCAGTACAGCAAAATTTCCAAGCAATTGGTATTTGTCTTCTGCAAGGGCGTTAAGTGTATTAGACTACTTTCTCATTGAGAAAAAACAGCCAAATCCTGAAAGATTTATTGCCAACGCTTATGGTGAATATAATCCAATAGTACCAAATGATACTGATGAGCATAGAGCAATGAATAGAAGAGTTAATATTATTATTGTTACTGAGGAAAAGGAGTAATAACTTATGGGTGAAGATAATAAAAAAGGCAGTGCTTTTAAGATTGTTTTAATAGTACTGTTGGTTTTGATATTGATAGGAGGAGCAGCCTTTGCAGGATTTTTTATAGCTACTAAAAATTCTCCAAAGAATGCTGAAAACACTGTAATTACTGAAAGTAATGTTTTAAAAGATGAGGTTTTCTTTGAGTTAGATGAGCTTTTAGTAAATTTGGCAGATGAAGGTAAGCCAAGATATTTAAAGATTAAAATAGCATTAAGTTATCAAAATAACGAAAACCTTGTTAAAGAACTTGAAAATAAAAAGCCAAAGATAAGGGATATAATTGCAAATACTTTAAGAACAAAGAAAACTACTGACTTATCACCGGAAGGAATTGATCCGCTTAAAAAAGAATTGAATGAAAAGGTAAATCAAATTTTAAGTCAAGGAAGAATAGTTGATGTATATTTTTCAGAAATTTTAGTTCAGTAGGTGAGACATAAATGTATGGACAGTTTTGGAAAAGCCTAATACAGCTTTTGATTTTTCTACCTTTTGTACTAATTTTAATATATCTGCTTGGCAGGATAACTAACAAATTTTATATTTCTCCGTCAGGTAGATATATGAAAATAGTAGAAAGGCTTCAATTATCAAAGGATAATTTTATAATGATTATTAAAATTGGAGATAAAGGATATTTGATGAGCTCAAATAATAATAAAACAGAGATTCTAAAAGAATTAACAGAAAAAGAGCTTTTAGAAGCAGAACAAAAAAATAAGCATTATTACGGTACTAACTTTAATAACAGCTCTAATTTTGTAACAAATTTAATAAAGAAAAATCATAAGAAATAAGCTAAACAAAAATGAAGAGGACGATTTTATGAAAAGTAAGTACAATAAATATTTAAAAGTGATCTTATTTGCAGCTATAATAATATTCTTTAGCTATAAGGTTACATATGCTACTGGCGGAAATAAAATTCCTATCCCAGATGTAAACATTAATTTTAATAATGGAGATTCAACTCCAAAAGAATTTGTGGATAATATAAAGTTGATATTACTGCTTACAGTTCTTACAGTTCTTCCATCTATAATAATAATGACTACAGGATTTGTAAGAATTGCAACAGTATTATCACTGCTTAAAAATGCACTGGGAGTTCAACAGTCTATTCCAAGACAAATTATAATTGGTCTTTCACTGTTTTTAACCTTCTTTGTAATGGCTCCAACCTTCGGAAAGATTAACAAGGAAGCTGTTACTCCCTATATAAATAATAAAATTTCTACAGAGGCAGCTTATGATAAAGCAGTGGTACCTCTAAAAGATTTTATGCTAAAACAAACAAGGGCTAAAGATTTAAAATTGTTTTTGGAAGTTGGTAATTTAGAGGATACTGTAAAAATTATAAAAGATGAGAATAATGTGGAAGTTCCATCTTATGATGAGGTACCATTATATGCAGTAGTTCCTGCCTTTATAATAAGTGAACTTAGGACTGCTTTTGAAATAGGATTCCTTTTATTCCTTCCATTTTTAATTGTGGATATAGTTACCTCCAGTGTGCTTATGGCTATGGGAATGTTTATGCTTCCACCAGCAATGATATCACTACCTTTTAAACTGTTGTTATTTGTATTAGTAGATGGATGGAATTTAATTTCTCAATCTTTAATTATGAGTTTTAAGTAGTGAGGTGAGAGGATGTCAGAAACTTTAGTAATATCTCTTTTAAAAGATTTAATTAAAACATCTCTTGTTATTGCAGCACCAATGCTTATAGTAGCTACGGTGGTAGGTCTTATCATAAGTATTTTTCAAGCCACTACACAAATTCAGGAGCAAACATTAACTTTTGTACCTAAGATTATTGCAGTGGCTTTAATTGGACTCTTAATGTCTAGCTTTATTACAAATACTATGATTACTTTTACTAAAAATATTTTTTCAATTATAGCTAATATGTAACTTTAGGTGGGGGAAACTTTGATAGATTTAACAAACATAAATGAATTGATAGTATTTATATTAGTGTTTTGCAGGCTCACATCTTTTATTGTATATGTGCCAGCTTTTTTTCCAAGCGGGACTCCACAAAGAGTTAAAGTAGGTTTATCACTAATACTTACTTTTATCTTTGTACCGCTCATTAATATAAGTACCATAACAGTGAACAGTTCTGGGGTTTTTATAGTATTAATTGCAAAAGAAATACTTATAGGTTTAACATTAGGATTTATAACCACATTATGCTTTAGCGCAGCACAGATGGCAGGACAACTACTTGACTTCCATGTTTCCTTCTCTATGGCATCACTATATGATCCTATATCTAATGAAAATGTAACTATATTGGGAAGAGTTTTTTATTGGATGTGTTTAATGGTATTTTTATTAATAGATGGACATCACATAGTAATAAATTCCTTAGTAGAAAGTTTCCAATTGGTGAATATAGGTGGATTGGATTTAAAACCTGAATTAGCTGTTTATATGATACAAGTAATAATAGAATTTTTTACTATAGGTATTAAAATAGCAATACCTATTATATTAATAATTATTATAACAGATTTTACTTTAGGACTTGTGGCTAGAGTGATGCCCCAGCTTAATATAATGATGCTTGGCATGCCTATAAAAATTTTAATAGGATTATCTTGCTTTACACTATCTCTTCCTGTATTTATGAAGATGCTTGTAAACAATTTTGATACAGTTCGTGAAGTTATAAAAGGATTGTTTAATATAATCCCCTGTGTCTTTGTATTTTTCGCAAATGAAAGCGGTGAAAAAACGGAAGAAGCAACGCCAAAGAAGAAAAGTGATGCTAAGAAAAAAGGACAAGTTGCTAAAAGTAAAGAATTAACTTCTGCATTAGGTCTTTTAATCATTACGTTAATATTATCAGTTTTAGGTGGATATATAATAGATAGTTTAAAAGAAACATTAATTATGTTTTTAAGAGATTATCCTGCTACTTCTATAGATAATAATGGATTAAAGGGAATACTTATAACTTCTTTAATTAGAATAGGAATAATATTTTTACCAGTAGCTATACCTATATCCATTATGGGAATTTTGGCAAATGTAGCTCAATCTGGAAAAGTTCTTACCACAGATCCTTTAAAACCTAAATTAGAAAAAATTAATCCTATTAGTGGATTTAAAAGAATGTTTTCTATGAAAGCAGTAGTAGATTTAATAAAAAATTTAATCATCATTATAATTATCGCTTATGTTGGATATAAGTTTATACTTTCAAATTATGAGCATGTATTAAATTTTGGCAGTTATAGAGTAGAAGCTATAATAGTTTCTTTGGGCGAGTTAATAGTTGAAATATTATCTAAGGTTACTTTAGTGATGATTATCATAGGAATTATTGATTTTGTATATCAAAAATTTCAATTTAATAAAGACTTGAAAATGACCAAACAGGAGATTAAGGAAGAATTTAAACAACAGGAAGGAGACCCTGTTGTTAAAGGAAAAATAAAACAAAAACAAAGAGAAATGTCGATGAAACGTATGATGCAGACTATTCCTGACGCTACAGTGGTTATAACTAACCCAACTCATATAGCAGTAGCATTAAAATATGAGCAAAATACAAAATCAGCACCTATAGTAGTTGCAAAGGGGCAGGATAATATAGCCATTAAAATTAAAGAAATTGCTAAAGAAAACAATGTGCCAATAATTGAAAATAAGCCTTTAGCAAGACTTATATATAGCGAAGTAGAATTAGATGAAGAGATACCTTATGAAATGTATCAAACTGTTGCAGAAATTTTAGCAATAGTTTACAAATTAAATAAGAAAAATAAAAAATAATTTATTTATTGATAAATATCAGAATAAAAAGAATAAGAAGAAAAATAAACTTATAGTAGAGGATGAAAATTATGAGATTTTTTCAAAACTTTGATATAAAGAAAAATTCAGATGTCATTATAGCCTTTGGAGTTATTGGAATTGTACTTATGATTATAATTCCTCTTCCTCCAATACTGTTAGATATCTTCTTAGCAATAAATATTTCTCTATCCGTTATTATAATGCTTATTACAATGTTTACAACTAGTATACTTCAATTGTCAGTGTTTCCAACGCTGTTATTAATAACAACATTATTTAGATTATCACTTAATATATCTTCTACTAGATTAATATTAGGAGAGGGATATGCTGGAGACATAATAGAAACCTTTGGACAATTCGTTGTTCGAGGCAATTATGTAGTTGGTATTATCATTTTCTTAATCATTGTTATTATACAATTTGTAGTTATTACTGCTGGAGCAGGCAGAGTATCAGAAGTATCTGCAAGATTTACTCTTGATGCTATGCCAGGTAAACAAATGAGTATTGATGCGGATTTAAATGCAGGAATGATCAGTGAGGAAGAAGCAAGAGAGAGAAGAAAAAATCTCCAAAGAGAAGCGGACTTCTATGGAGCTATGGATGGAGCATCTAAGTTTGTCAAAGGAGATGCCATAGCAGGTATTATAATAACTATAATAAATATTGTGGCGGGAATTATCATTGGAGTAGTGATGAAGGGCTGGGCCATAGATGAAGCAGCTGCTAAATATACTATACTTACAGTTGGTGATGGACTAGTATCACAAATACCAGCATTATTAATTTCCACTTCTTCAGGTATATTGGTTACTCGTTCTGGAAGTGATGAAAACTTTGGTAAACAATTGGGAACTCAATTAACAGCTTTCCCTATGGTTATAGCAATGGCAGCAGCAGTTTTACTTGTACTTGCTATTATTCCAGGTATGCCAACAGGAATTTTTCTTTTATTATCAGCAGCTAGTGGATATAGCGCTTATTTATTACATAAGGATGAAAAGCAAAAAGTTATCAATGAAATGGAAATAGAAGAGAGAGAAATCATTGAAACTGAAAAACGTGAGCCTGAAAATGTGATGAATTTAATTTCAGTGGAACCACTGGAAATAGAAATTGGTTATGGACTTATACCTTTAGCTGATGATGCAGCAGGAGGGGATTTGGTTCAAAGAATATCTTCTGTAAGAAGACAATGCGCTATAGAAATGGGTATAGTTGTACAGCCAATAAGAATTAGAGATAATTTAAGATTAAAAACCAATGAGTATGTAATTAAGATTAGAGGAACCATAATAGCAAGATCAGAAGTTATGCCTAATATGTTTTTGTGTATGGATCCAAGTAATGAAGAAATTACAATGCCAGGAATTAGGACTGTAGAACCGACCTTTGGAATACCAGCACTTTGGATTAATAAAGATCAAAGAGAAGAGGCGGAAATTAAGGGTCTTACAGTAGTAGATCCAACTACTGTAATGATAACTCATTTAACAGAAACTATTAAGAGTCATTGCTATGAATTGTTAGGTCGTCAAGAAACTAAGATGATTATAGATTCAGTTAGTGAAAAATATAATACAGTAGTTGAAGAATTAATACCAGATTTAATGACTATAGGTGAAGTACAAAAAGTATTACAAAATTTATTAAAAGAAAAGGTATCAATAAAAGATATGGTAACTATATTAGAGTGTTTAGCAGATAATTCTAGGAACACTAGAGATATAGAATTATTAACTGAATATGTAAGATTTGCACTGGGAAGAAGTATATGTAATGAACTTTTAGATGAAAACAATAGTATTACAGTGCTTACTTTATCACCAGAAATAGAAAATATGGTGGCTAACAATATTCAAAAATCTGTTCAAGGTTCTTTCCCAGCACTGAATCCTGATATAACTGCAAATATTTTTAATTCTTTAAAAGAACTTTTAGATATTACATATTTTAATAATAATATTCCAGTAATATTAGTTTCACCTAAAATCAGACCCGCTTTTAGAAAACTTATAGAGATGGTTTTCCCAAGCCTTATGGTATTGTCATTAAATGAAATACCAAATGATATTGAGATAAAAGCTGAAGGAGTTGTATCTTTATAATGTTAATAAAAAAATATGTTACTGATAATATGAATGAAGCTCTTAGTAAAATTAGGCAGGAACTTGGAAAAGATGCAGTTATCATAAGCCAGCGAAAAATTAAAAAACCTGGTATTAAAGGTTTTTTTGGAAAAAAACTGTTAGAGGTTACTGCAGCAATAGAATCAAAAGAAAAAGAAAGTTTTCAAGAGGACAACTTAAATTTAAAAAATATAAGAGAACCTCGTAAAGAAGATGAACAAAATTTAATTGATGCTATTTTAAAAAGTCAAAGATCAAAGAGTATAGATGAAATTTATGAACCAAAAAATATTGAAAAAATTGTAGATGAAAAAGAAAATACGGAAATATATAAAGAAGTTATGGAAATGAAAAATATGATTACTTCATTGTTAAATGGTGAAACAGGATGCTATACAGAAGATGTGAATAAGACAAACCTAAGAGCTATTTTAGAAGATGCAGATGTCTGCAGAGAAGTAACAGATGAAATATTAAAGTCTATAACAAATGAAGGCGGCGAGGAAGAAAAAATAGAAGAAATAAAAAAAATAATAGGAAATATGATTAGCATTGAAGAATTAAATATAGATGGTACAGTAGTATTTATAGGTCCTACAGGAGTAGGAAAAACTACAACTATTGCAAAATTGGCAGGACGGTTAGCACTAATTGAGAAGAAAAAAGTAGGACTTATAACTGTTGATACCTATAGAATAGGGGCGGTAGAACAATTAAAAACCTATGCAGAGATTATGAATATTCCTTTTAAAGTAGTTCTTAATATAAAGGATATGGAAGCTGCTATAGAAAGTATGAAAGACTGTGAGGTTATTTTAATTGACACTACAGGCCGTAGTAGTAAAAACACTATGCAGCTGTCAGAGCTTAGGGCTTTTATTGAAAAGACAAATGCTAAAAATATAAATCTTGTGGTTAGTGCCACTACAAAAAATAAGGATATTAAGATTATTGCCGATTCCTATAAAGCTTTAAATTTTAACAGAGTGATAATAACTAAATTAGATGAAACTTCAACTTATGGGTCAATACTTAATATTATTAAGGAGGTTGAGGTTCCCTTAAGTTTTATAACTACAGGTCAAAATGTTCCGGAGGATATTAAATGTCCAGAAAGTAGTGAAATAGCTAGCTTAATAATAGGGGAGAAAAATATATGTTAGATCAAGCATCAACATTAAGACAATTAGCAGAAAAAAATTATAAAGATGACTTTAAAAATGAAAATAGGACTACTAGAATTTTAACTATTACTTCTGGTAAAGGTGGAGTGGGAAAGAGTAATATAGTGGTGAATTTAGGCATTACTCTTCAAAAAATGGGAAAGAAAGTACTGATATTTGATGCTGATGTAGGAATGGGAAATGATGATGTATTAATTGGATGTTTTCCTAAATATAATATTTTTGATGTGATTTTTAATAATAAGAACATTGAAGATGTGATAATAGAAGGGCCTTTAGGAATTAAACTTTTACCTGGAGGATCTGGTCTTTCACGGGTAGATGATTTGACAGAAATACAGCGTAAAAGTTTTCTAAATAAATTAGAAAATATAGAAGGCTTTGATTATATTTTAATGGATACAGGTGCAGGGATAAACAGAAGTGTTTTAGGATTTATAGCTTGTAGTGATGAGTTTATTGTAGTAACTACACCAGAACCAACCTCACTTACAGATGCTTATAGTCTTATTAAGGCTGTAAGTCATTTTAAAATAAAAGATAATGGAAGTGTAATTATTAATAGAGTTTTAGATGAAGAAGAGGGATTAGATACTTTTACAAAGTTTAGCAAAGCTTCATCAAAGTTTTTAAATTTGAATTTAAATTTTTTGGGTATGGTTTCTGAAGATGTTAAATTAGTAAAGTCTGTTAGAACACAAAAACCACTTTGTATTAATTATCCAAATTCAGAAGCAGCAAAGAATATAGAAAGTATTGCAGAAAGATTAGAAGGTCTTGTACTTAGAGAACATAATCTAGGAGTACAGAGGTTATTTAAAAAGATATTTAGTATTTTTTCATAGGGGGATAGCCATGGCATCAAATATAAATTTTTATCCTAATAACAGAATAAAGTTTGTTACTGAGGAAGGATATGCAAAAAGTATAATTCAAGATGTAGATGAGAAGACGTTATCTATAGGACTACCAATGATAAATCAAACATATCTAGCGATGAGACAGGGAGAAGTTTATGAAGCTGTATATAACGATGGATATGGAAATGTTTTTAAGTTTAAAGTAGATGTAATAGGACGGAAATTTGAGAAGATACCGCTTATAGTTATAAGCAGGCCTTACGACATAAAAAAGATACAAAGAAGAGAATATGTAAGAATTAGTTATACAGGTATAGTAAATTATTATTTAACAGCTAATTATCCAGATAAAGAAATAAATAAATATGATATAAAAGATTTCAATGTTGGATATGCATTAGACTTAAGTGGCGGAGGAATGAAAATAAAGATTGGTGAAAAAGTTAATAAGGGAGATTATGTAATAGCTCAAATAAAAATTGATGATGAAGAAATTATAACCCTTGGAAGAGTCGTCAGAGTAGAATGCGATAAAGATGGAAAGTATATCTGTGGACTAATTTTTTTAACTATAGAAAAAAATGAAAGAGAGAAATTGATAGGATATATATTTAATGAAATGAGAAAAACACTTAAGACTAATAGGGGTGATGGACGTGAATAGTGCTGTAGAAGCAAAGGGGGAAGTAGTAAAAAAATATATACCACTAGTTAAATATATTGCTTCTAGAATTATCATGGGAAAAACTAAATATGTAGAATATGAAGATTTAGTCAGCTATGGTATGGTAGGTCTTATGGATGCATTAAACAAATTTGATAAAGATAAAGGTATGAAATTTTCAACTTATGCAGCTATAAGGATTAAAGGGGCTATGATAGATGAGCTAAGAAAAAATAGCCCTATCTCTAAAGGTTCAATGGACAAGCTCAATAGATATAATGATGCCATTGAAAAATTACAAAATAAATTGTTTAGGGAACCTAATAATTATGAAATAGCAGATGAATTAGGAGTTTCACTTCAAGAAGTTGCACAGGTTGAAAATTATATTAATTATATTTCAGTAGTATCTTTAGAAACTTTAATGTTTAGTGAAGAAGATGATATATCATTAATAGGAACTATTGAAGATAAAAAAAGTCCAAGCCCAGAAAAATCTTTAGAGGAAAAAGAAGTATTAGAATATTTAGCTAAGGCTTTAGACCTGTTAAGAGAGAAAGATAAGCTAGTAATTACCCTTTATTATTATGAAGGACTTACACTAAAAGAAATAGGAAGGATACTAAATGTTTCAGAGTCTAGGGTATGTCAGCTTCATAGTAAAGCATTATTAAACTTAAGAAAAGCATTAAAAAAGCTTAAATATGAAGTACATGTTTAGACAATAAATAATTGACAGTGAAGATTGAGAATTGTGAATTGAAAAAGTGACCCTGTTACTTCAAAAAAATCAATTTTAGCTTCTTTAGCCAGAAAAAGCCTCAATAGTTGTCAATTCTCAATTGAATAAGGGGGAAGCCATGTTAATACTGCTATTGTTGATAGGGATTATGTTGATAATTTTTAATATTAAGGCAATTAAAAAAGAAGAAAAATCCTTTGATAGAGCATTTAAGAATGCAGAATTAAGCACAGATGAAATAGATGTGAAAATGGGAGAATTAAGAAAAGAGTTTAGTGAAACTATATTGGAACTTCAGCAAGAAATATTGGAGTTAAAAGAAAAATATGATATTAAGTATAAAGAAAAAGAATACGATAATATAGTGGGGAAAAATTTAGAAATATCTAATGTGCCTATAATAGAAAAAATTGATAAAGAAGAAAGTAAAATTAATCTTGAAGAAATAGAAAAAATAGGGGAAGCAAAAGAAAAAACTTTAGAAAATAATATAAAAATTCAACAGATAAAAGAGCTTTTTGAAAAAGATCTTACTATAGATGAAATAGTTGAAAAATCAGGCCTAGGAAAGGGTGAAATATTATTAATAAAGGAATTGTATATAAAATAAAAGAATTTATAAATTTTATTGCTGATAGAAAAATATTACTTGGTATAGGTATAGGCATAATTATTGGAACAGTGTTTATGGGATTTTCTAAGTTGAATTATAATCTTAGTGATGCACAAATAGAAGTGAAGGCAAGATCACTGGGAATGAAATATCCTGATGAAGTAAAAATTATGATTAAAGATGAGGTGAAGAAATGATAAGAGGACTATATAATGCTGCTTCAGGGCTTATAACTAGTGAAGCAAAGCAAAATGTAATAATGAACAATATTGCAAACGCAAACACTACAGGGTATAAATCTGAGAATTTGTCTATTAAAAGCTTTGATGAAGTGATGATATCAAATAAAGATAAAAATGTTAATGGTAAAAATTATAGGATTAATATAGGAACATTAAGTAACGGCGCAGAAATAAATGAAAAAAATATAGATTTCACACAAGGATTGGTTAAAGATACAGAGAGCAGCCTTGATTTCGCATTAGAGGGAAAGGGATTTTTTACGGTCCAAAGAACTGGTGTTAATAATGGGGGAAATTATTATACTAGAGATGGACATTTTGAGGTTAATGCAGCAGGATATTTAGTTACATCAAATGGGGAAACAGTGTTAGGTAGAAATTTAGCTACTAATGTATTAGAGCCAATAAATGTAGGAAATGGGGAAGTTGCCTGTGATAGATTAGGCAACATTAGAATAAATGGGAATATGACATATAACTTTAATATTGTAGATTTTGAAAATTATGATGGATTAAAAAAAGTAGGTCAAAATTTATATGAAGGAAACAATCCACAATTATCTCCAAGAACCATGGTTAAGCAAAATGCACTAGAAGGTTCTAATGTTGAAGTAATTGAGGAAATGTCTGATATGATGGCAGTTATGAGAAACTTTGAAAGTGATATAAAAGTTTTAAAAACCTTAGATGAAACATTAGGAAAAGCTGTTAATGAAATTGGCAAGGTACGATAGTAGGAGGGGAAGGATTTGTATACTCTTTTAAATAGTAATAAAAGTGCAATGATAGCACAACAAAGAAATTTAGATACTATATCTAACAATTTAGCAAATGTAAACACAAATGGGTATAAAAAATTAAAAGCTCAATTTTCTGATTTATATCAAGATACTTTAGAGCGCCAAGGATATCCTACTACTGAAGGTGCTGAAAATTTAAATTATGGCACAGGGGTAAAGTTAAATAAGGCAGTAAGACAAGTAACTCAAGGAAGTTTAACAGAAACAAATAATAACAGTGATTTAGCTATAGATGGACAAGGTTTTTTTAGAGTATACATGGCTGATAATACTGTTGCTTATACAAGATCAGGAAACTTTAAAGTAGATTCTGCTGGCACATTAGTTGACAGTAATGGAAATAGATTAAGTGTAGTAAACAGAAATGGAAATGAGCTCAATTATCCAAATGGAACAATGAAACTTACAAATGACAACTTTGTAGTTGATAAAGATGGGGTATTATATAGAGAAGAAAATAACAATTTTATAGAACTTGGAAGTATTAAAACCTATGATACAATAGGGGATACATCTTTGATTTCAGTAGGAGAGAGTTTATTTGTACCTATGGAAGGTGCTACTATGTACGAAACAAAAAATAGAAATATTCAACAAGGGTACTTAGAAAACTCAAACGTAAATGTAGCTGATGAAATGTCAGATATGATATTAACTCAAAGAGCATTTCAATTAAGTTCAACAGGACTTAAAACTGCAGATGAAATGTGGGGATTAGTAAATAGCTTAAGATAGGGAAGAGTTAATTTACAACAATTGTACATTGAGAATTGTGAATTAATTTACATATCAGTAAAAGTTCACTTTAAGGATTAGATTATTAATCTTTAAGGTGAATTTTTATTTTTTGTATAAGTTATTTTATAAGATTGTAATTCATAGTTTTAATTGATTGAAGATTAAGAATTACTTTATTTATAAATCTTTAAATTGAATAATATAAATTAATAATCAGCAGTTTCTTATAGTTTATTCTAAAAGAAGCATGTCCTACATATAATGTATAAACTGTACATAATCAACAAAATTATGGTGGAAATAGATATGAATTTTAAAATAAAGAGATGGAGGAATTTTAATGGCAGTAGGTTATATTTTTGGATGTTTAACTAGTATTATCCTATGGGGATTTGATAGAGAGAAAATTTTTTATAAATTTAATGAATTTGTTTATAAAAAAGTGAAAAGCAGATTTTTTATACAAGTCTTATATGTAATATTCATAGGAATCTTAGCATATATTTTTTATTTAATGAAGTATAGAGAATTTTACAATGCACTTACTGCATTTATCGTAATTGAAATCAGCAACACAGAAAAAAAGGCGCTTATACCAGAAAATCCTGATAAGAGATACTTTTATGATAGCATGTCAATAATCTCATCTTCACTTGTATATGGATTTATTGGTCCATTATTTTATATATCAGCTTTTAATAATGGTATTGCTATTGCATTTACATTAATTCATTATATATCCTACAGCAGTGATTTAAAGGCTTTTAGTATTGCTGAAAGATATTTAACTATAATACCAGCAGTTATTGTTTGTATAATTCTTTATATAATTTATATACCTAGAAATAAAACTATGAAAATTGATTTTAAAGGAGATTTTCTAAACAATATGATAAAAAGACCAATGCTGAATGTATATATTTTAGCTGCTTATATAGAAGGGGTAAACTTTTATTATCATGTAAATGAGAATAATGTACATTATTTAAAATCTTATGGTATTTATTCTAAGAAAATAGATGATAATTCTGTTAAAGACTATTTATCCATAACCTATAGTATTTGTATTGTAACCTTTGTAATATTTTGGATTTATCAAAGTCAAATTTTCCTAAGATTAAGTGCTTAAATTTTTTGATTATATAATGGAGAATTGAGAATTAAACCACCTCTTGGGAACAGAACAAAGCCCTTTAGGATTCCACGAGATGCAGTATATTTGGAGGTAAAATTAGTTATATTATTCAACATTATGGAGATAAGAAATACAACTAAATTATCATCCAATGCGTCAGATGCAGTGCCACAGGCTACTGCACTCCAGGGATTGTATAAAATGCAGTTGCAAATTTAGATTTTGCAGCTGTTTTTGTTTTGTTAAGATGTACAATTTTGTTACAGCCCTCATAGGTGGAAGGAAAATGCTTTTAAAATTAAAAAAAGGGAGTTTAAACTCCCTTTACTCCCTTTTTACTTCTGGTCTATAGCATCTGTTAAAGGAGGAATAACTTGTTTCTTTCTAGATACTACTCCTTCTAAATATACAGCATTATCTTTTAAGGTTGAATTGAATGCCTTTATAAATAATTCTTTATTTCCAGCTACTAAGAATAATGAACCACCATTAAAAATGTCAGTTATCATCAAAGTAATCATCTCAAAACCTTCTTTAGAAACTATATCATTCATAAGTTTTAATAAATCTTCTTTAAAATCTTTAAAACCTTCAATATATGTTGTTGTAACTTGAGCTACACCAATTTTTGTCTCTCCTATAGTGAAAGACTTAAAGTCTTGGTAGAAAAGCTCTTTAGAAGTTTTACCTTCAAGAGATGTAGCTGCTTTAAACATTTGTTTAGCAAAGTCTTCAATATTAATATCAGCTATTTGAGCTAATCTTTTAAGAATTATTTCATCAACTAATGTAGATGTTGGAGATTTTAATAATAAAGTATCAGAAATTATTGCACCGCATAATATTCCAGCAATTTTTTTACTTGGTCTAATGCCGTTTTCAAAAAATATTGATGCTACAATAGTTGAAGTACTTCCAACAGGTTCATTTCTAAAGTATATTGGAAGACCAGTTTGAATATCTGCAATTCTATGATGGTCTATTATTTCAAGAACTTCTGCATCGTCTATACCATCAACAGTTTGGGCTTTTTCATTATGGTCTAATAATATAACTTTTTTCCTTCTTTGATTAATTAAATGGTAACGTGATATGCTTCCAACTACTTTACCATTTTCATCTAAAACAGGATAGCTTCTATATCTTGTTTCAAGCATGATATCTTTTATTTCATCAACAAAATCTGTAGTTTCGAAACTTATTAAATTATTTTTAGTCATTACATGGCTAATTGGAATACTTTGAGTTATTAATCTTGAAGTTGTAAATGTATCATATGGAGTGGAAATTATAGTACATCCAACTTTTCTAGCTTTGTCAATAACTCCTTCTAAAGGTTCTTTGTTGCCAGTTATTATCATTAAAGAAACCTTTCTATCCACAACACAATGTTGAAGTTCTTCTCTATCACCACAGATTACAATATCTCCTTCTTCAATTATAGTTTTTGCTACATCAGGAGACATGTTAGCTACTGCTATTTTACCTTTTAATACTACATCTTCTTCATGGATGTATTCAACTTTTGCAGATAAAGTGTCTAGTATATTTTCAAGTTTTGTATTACTTTTAGCTAATATGTAATTGTCCCAGATATCTAGATAACTAGAAGCTAAATTAGAAACAGAAGCAATACCAATTAATCTATCATTTTCGTCTACTACTGGTAAAGTTTTAACATTATTTTTTTTCATTATGCTCCAAGCCATTTTTAATGATATGTCAGGAGAAATTGGAGCTACAGTATCTATATCTAAATCTGACACTTGTGTTCTTACTGTTTTTACAAGTTGTGGTGCTTCAACACCAAAGTAGTCCAATATAAATTTAGTTTCATTGTTTATTTCCCCTAGCCTAATTGCCATAGCAGGAGTTTTTTGAGTTTTACTTTTAAATTCTGCATAGGCTAATGCAGAACAAATGGAATCTGAATCTGGATTTCTATGTCCTGTAATGTAAATTATATTTTTCAAATGCGCTACCTCCTTAAATAGAATTCCATAAATAAAAGAGTTACTATATGTATTTTATAGCTATAATCCATGTCTGTAAAGGAAAAAATTTATTTTTTCATATACTGGCAGGCTCGTACATATATTTTAGAGTAAGCAGTTGTTGAATACAGACAATTGATAATTGAATATTGACTGTTGTCAATTTTAAAAAGTGCTTATTTGCTTTAGGAAAATAAAAGGGGGAATAAAAGTGCATGATAAAGAGATAAGAGGACTTACTAATGATGAAGTAGAAAAAAAGCTAAAACAGTTTGGATTAAATGTTTTACAAAGCAAGGAACAGGTATCAGTAATTAAAATATTTTTATCTCAATTTAATGATTTTATAATTTGGGTTTTAATTGGTGCTACCATTATTTCAAGAATTATGGGAGATAGTGCAGATGCTATAACTATATTAATAATAATATTTATGAATGCTATATTAGGTTTTGTACAGGAATATAAAACGGAAAAATCCTTAGAAGCATTAAAAGAATTGGCTTCTCCTACAGCAAAAGTAGTTAGAAATGGCAAGATACAAGTTATAAATTCTATGTACTTAGTTCCAGGAGATTTAGTATTACTTGAAAGTGGAGATAGAATACCAGCAGATTGCCTTTTAATTGAAGAGAATAATTTTATGGTAGATGAATCATTGTTAACAGGGGAATCCTTAGGCGTTCATAAGAATGCTAATGACAGGAGTAATAATGATATTTATATGGGAACTATAGTGTTGACTGGAAAAGGAAAAGCAAAAGTGTTATCTACAGGCATGAGTACTGAAATGGGTAAAATAGCTAATATGCTTGATAATATTGATAATGAAAAATCACCATTAAAAGAAAGATTAGATTCACTTGGAAAGATATTAGTGGTTCTTTGTTTAGTAATTTGTACCTTGGTAACAGTGCTAGGAATAGTGAGAGGACAGGACCCTTATAATATGTTCCTATCTGGCGTTACATTGGCAGTTGCAGCTATTCCAGAAGGTTTAGCAGCTATTGTAACAGTAGCATTAGCTTTAGGCGTATCTAGAATGTTAAACAGAAAAGCATTAATTAGAAAATTGCCAGCAGTTGAAACACTAGGATGTACTTCTGTAATTTGTAGTGATAAAACTGGTACTCTTACAGAAAATAAAATGACAGTAAAGAGTTTATATTTTAATAATAATATTTATAATATAGAAGAATTTGCCCAAAATCAAAACTTAATGTTAAAAAAAGCTTTTACTTATTGTAATGATTGTAATTACAATTTTGATGGAATCACATTAGATAAGACCTTACTAGGAGATCCTACAGAAACAGCACTTATAGCAGCATTTTTTAAAAGTGGAAAGGAAATAGAAAATTTTATATCTAAAGGGAAAAGAGTATATGAAAATCCTTTTAATTCTACAAGAAAAATGATGTCAGTTATCATAGAGGAAAATGGCAGTGATAGCTGCTATGTTAAGGGAGCGCCAGAGAGAGTAATTGAAAAATGCAGTCACATTTTAATAAATGGTAAAGTAGAGCCTTTTACATACAGTTATAAAGAAAAAGTAGAAAAGGCAATTGATAAAATGTCATATAAAGCATTAAGGTGTATTGCTGCTGCTTATAAGGATAACAATATAGTAAAAAGTGAAAGAGTAGAACAAGATTTAATATTTATAGGTATAGCAGGAATTATTGATCCACCTAGAAAAGAAGTTAAGGATGCTATATTAAAATGTAAGGCTGCAGGAATTAAGCCTATAATGATAACAGGTGATCATAAAAATACTGCTTTTGCAATAGGTAAAGAAATAGGCATATGTAAAGGCATTGATGAAGTTATTACAGGGGCAGAACTGGACAAAACTTCTGATAGAGAACTTCAAAAAAATATAAATACTTATAAAATATTTGCAAGGGTGAGTCCAAAGCACAAACTGAGGATAGTAAAGGCCTTCAAAAAAGAAGGGGTTATTGTTGCTATGACAGGAGATGGAGTTAATGATGCTCCAGCTGTTAAAGAGGCAGATATCGGTATTGCTATGGGGATTTCAGGAACAGATGTTACTAAAGAAGCAGCTTCCATGATTTTATTAGATGATAATTTTGCAACAATTGTTTCAGCAGTAGAAGAGGGCAGAGTTATATATGATAATATAAGAAAATTTA
Source organism: Clostridium faecium (assembly GCF_014836835.1). GTDB lineage: Bacteria > Bacillota > Clostridia > Clostridiales > Clostridiaceae > Clostridium_J > Clostridium_J faecium. Next base: position 31,600 of record NZ_JACSQB010000038.1, read on the forward strand.
TAAGATACTTGTTATCTTGTAATTTAGGGGAAGTATTAACTATGTTTTTAGCTTCATTATTTTATCTTGATGTACCACTGCTTCCAATTCAAATATTATTTGTAAACTTAGTAACTGATGGATTACCAGCAATTGCTCTTGGCGTTGACCCTGCAGATAAAGACATAATGCTTCAACCTCCTAGAGCAAAAAATGAAAGTGTGTTTTCAAGGGGCTTAAAGGAAAAAATTCTTTTAAGAGGTACACTGATTGGAGTTTGTACTGTATTAGCATTTATAATAGGAAAATACTACAATATGAGCTTAGAGACCTGTAGAACAATGGCACTAGGTACATTAATAACCTCTCAGCTTATACATGTGTTTGAGTGTAGATCAGAGCGATATTCACTATTTGAAATAAATCCTTTCACTAACTTATATTTATTAGGTGCCGTAGCACTATCCATGATATCTTTAATATTGATTATGTATGTGCCAATACTTCAAAATGTATTTCATACTTCTCCATTACAATTAGGACAATGGCTCATTATAATTTTCTTCTCAACTATAATTTCTTTTGTAAACAGCTTATATATATTCATATCTCACAAAAAATAAAAAAGGGGTTCATAGAACTCCCTTTTTTATTTAAATCTTCTATCTGCTCTTACTCTTTGTGGCTTAGGCATTTTACCTTCAGTAGGAATTAACTCCGATTTATTTGTCATGTTAATTAAATTTATTATAGAAATAGAATCTTTGGTATCTTTCTTTTTCTTACTCTTTTTAGGTTTCAATCCTTGAATTATCACAGAATGACCTTGAGTTACAGTAATAAAATGAGGCTTTTTAAACCATCTTTTCTTCTTATAAACACAAGTGAAAATATTTTTTGCTGCCTCAGGTTTTAATACTATAGTAACTGTAATCCAGTTTAATATTCCAATAAAGCTTTTTGTTTCAGATTTAATAGAAAGAACTCTTCCTTGTAATTGAGTAAGTCTATCACCATATTTATTTAAATATGCATTAGTATAGCTCTGAGCTAATTTGTCTTTAAATCCCATAAAAATAACTCCTTTTCAATGATATATATAATTCCAATTATAAGTGCTATGACTTATTAATAACAATAATAATGAATAAAAATATTATATATTAACTTTCAATAATTAACAAGGCTTTAGCAATGGAGAATTGAAAATTGTATACATATTAGTATACTATATTTTCTTGTATTTAATTCACATTTTATAAGTCTTTGCTACAATTTCAAGGTTTATGGTAAAAAGTTTATAAATTTGTTCCCAAAAACTATAGGAAAGAATATTAATATAATAAGTGATTTTTGCTGGGAGGATAGTTATGAAGAGAAAATTGACTCCAAAGGAAGTTATATATAATTTTGAATTTGGTGGTATTAGTCCTAAAAAAGATAAATATATGTTACCACAATATTCAGAAGCATATAAGAAGATAAAAACCGCCCTTGAAATAGATAAAGAAGGATATAATGTATATTTAGTTGATGATTATTCCATGGATAAGGTTAAAACAATTATAGAATATATTGAAAATGTGCTTAAAGATAGAGAAAGACCAGATGATATATGTTATGTAGTGCGAAATGATGAAAAAAAACCAGTTCCCATATTTGTAACCAATGGTTTTGGTAAAAAATTTAAAAATGCTTTAGAAAATATACAAAATAGTTTAATTGAATATACCTTTGAATTTTATAATAATTCTATAAGCAAAGAAAAAGAAAAACTTATAGACACAATTCAAAAAAAACGAAATGAAATTATAAATAATTTAATTGTTATATCTAAAAGCAGTGGATTTGAAATTAAGTCTAATGATGGGGGATTTACCTTTATACCATTAAATAATGGAAGGGAGATGACAGAAGAAGAATATGAAAGTTTAGATTCACATAAAAAAGAGTTAATGATATCTAAAGTTAACGAGCTAAAGCTTAAGGCAAAAGACATTTTAGAAGAACTTAAGCTTATGGAGATAAATGAATTAGAAAAAATAAAAGATATTATGCGTAATTATTTAAATGAGAAATTAAATACAAAAAGAGTAGAATATAAAAAAATATTTTATAGAGATAAAGAAGTGGTAGAATATTTAGATTATGTATGTGATAGCATAGTAACATATTTAATTGAAAACTATAGTATTAACTATGATGATGATGAAGATAAAATAAATGAAATAATTTATAAATACATGATAAATGTAATAGTTGATAATAGTGATCAAGAATACCCACCGGTGATTTTTGAAGAAGACCCTAATTTAAATAATCTTCTTGGAAGTATTGAATATGAAAATCATAGTGGCATATATGTTTCTGATGTATCACTTATAAAAGCAGGAAGTTTAATAAGGGCAAATGGAGGATGTCTTATTTTAAGAGTAAATAATTTATTAAGCAATCCCCAAGCTTATTATTATTTAAAAAAGGTGCTTTTAAGTGAAAAGGTGGACTTAGATTATAACAAAGGATATTTAGAACTTTTAGCTCTTAGCGGGTTAAAACCAAAGCCAATTAATGTAAGACAAAAGGTTATATTGATTGGAGATTATGAAACTTATGATTTACTTTATACTTATGATGAAGATTTTAAGAAAATATTTAAAATAAGAACGGAGTACAACCCAATATTAGATATAAATAAAGATGTAAAAAGGTCCTTAATTAATGAAATAAATAATTTTTCGTCCTCAAATAATATAAGACAATTGACAGAGGAAGCCATAAAACAAATAGCTAAGTATTTATCAAGAAAGGCAGAAAATAAAAATAAAATTTACTTTGAAAATTGTGATATATGTAATTTGATTTTACTTGCTAATAATAAAGTAAAAGAAGAAAACAGAGATATAATTGATGGAAAAGATATTATTGATATTGCTTACGAAGAAGAACTCATAGAAAAGGAAATCCTGCAAAACTACAAAGAGAAAAAAACCTTAATTGAAGTTGTAGACAGTAAAGTAGGACAAATAAATGGACTTTCTATAATAGATACAGGATATGTAAGTTTTGGCAAACCTATAAAAATAACTTGTATGTGCTATAAAGGTGAAGGCAATATAATTGATACTCAAAGAGACAGTAATTTAAGCGGAAAAATTCATAATAAGGCATTGAGTATATTAAAAGGATATATCAGTACCTTAAATGGAGGGTATAAAAAATTACCTATAGATTTACACTTGAGTTTTGAGCAAATTTATGGAATTATTAATGGAGATAGTGCTTCTATAGCAGAAGTAATATGTATAATATCCTCTATAAGTAAAATTCCAATAAAACAAAATATTGCTGTAACAGGTTCTATAAATCAATTTGGTGAAGTTCAGCCTATAGGAGGAGTAAATCAAAAAATTGAAGGCTTTTTTAAGGTTTGTAAGGCAATAGACAGTATAGAAAATAAAGGAGTTCTTATACCTGCCTCTAATAAAGACGATTTAGTATTATGTGAAGAAGTTGAAGTTGCAGTAAAAGAAGGAAAATTTTCAATATATACAATGACTTCTGTAGAAGATGCAGTAAGAGTTTTGTTAGATAAACCATCAATAAACTTTGATAAAGTTATTAAAATACTAAACAAGGAGATTGAAAAGTACAATGATAAAAATAATAGTCAAAGTAAAGATGGAAATAAAACTCAGGAAATCAAAGATAAAATTATTGATTAAAAAAAAGCATAAGTTTTAAAATAGTAAATCCCTCAATTTATCAATTTATTTTCAAATTGATAAATTGAGGGATTTTCATTTATATTTTACCCTGTAGCGGCGAACAGTGTTCGCCATAGAATTCTAAGCAATTTATTGTTAGTTAAAAGATTCATTTAAAGAAATTAAATTGACTAAAAATAATTTCTTACATAATTGTCAACTGTTTAAGTTTATACATTAAATCTAAAGTTTACAATATCTCCATCTTGCATTATATATTCTTTGCCCTCTAATCTGAAATAACCTTTTTCTTTAGCAGCTGATTCAGAGCCACATTCAATTAATTTGTCATAGGAGATAATTTCAGCTCTTATAAACCCTCTTTCAATATCACTGTGAATTTTACCAGCAGCTTGAGGAGCTTTAGTGCCTATTTTTATAGTCCAAGCTCTAACTTCTTGAACACCAGCAGTTAAAAAGCTCATAAGACCTAATAATTTATAACTTGCTTTTATAAGTTTATCTAGTCCAGATTCCTCTAATCCATATTCAGATAATAAATCTTTTTTTTCTTCATCATCTAAAGTAGATAGTTCTTCTTCCAATTTAGCACAAACTACTATAGCTTGAGAATTTTCACTAGTAGCATATTGCTTAACTTTTTTTACTAATTCATTTTCAACATTTTCTGACATTAAATCATCTTCATTTATATTACATGCATATAATACAGGTTTAGAAGTTATTAAAAATAATCCTTTTATGAACTCATCCTCATCCTCATTAACTTCTAAAGTTCTAACAGGTTTATTTTCTTCTAAGTGCTTTTTTATTCTTTCCATTAAAGAATATTCAGCTTTAGCAGTTTTATCTCCAGAACGAACAAGTTTTAGAGTTTTTTCCATTCTTCTGTCTAAAACTTCAAGGTCAGAAAAAATAAGTTCTAAATTTATAGTTTCAATATCTCTTATTGGATCAACAGATCCATCAACATGAACTATATTGTCATCTTTAAAACATCTAACTACATGTACTATTGAGGAAACTTCTCTTATGTGAGATAAAAACTTGTTTCCTAGACCTTCACCTTTGCTGGCACCTTTTACAAGACCAGCAATATCATAGAACTCAATAGCAGTATAAACTTTTTTCTTAGCATTATAAATTTTTTCAAGTACGTCTAATCTTTTATCTGGTACGCTGACAACTCCTACATTTGGTTCAATTGTGCAAAAGGGATAGTTAGCAGATTCTGCGCCAGCTTTAGTGATAGCGTTAAAAAGAGTGCTCTTCCCTACATTTGGTAATCCTACTATTCCTAATTTCATATATACTTTCTTTCCTTTCTTTTTGCTTCCTGTATGTTATAAAAGTAAATTGAGTTTTATTTCATGTATATTATTACAATTTTTTAAAAAATTAAAAACATTACATACATATTACGACAAATATTTTTAAGAAACTCAAATAAATTCTTTTAAATTATACTCTACAACAGAATATATTTCAACAATTGTGGGGAAAACTAGGTTTTACAAAAAGTTTTATTGTTATCCTAAGTTTAAAATGAGAATTTTATACTTCTATAAAAAACTGTTAATTACTGTAACTACAAAAACTGTGAGTTTTCAACATTTTCAAAATATTTTTAGAGAAAATTAAGAAAAAACAACAAATATTCTCTAAAAAAGGATTATAAAAAAACCACCTTTTTGAAGGAATTTTTATGTACTCATAGAATAATTTATGTTATAAATATTAAATAAGGTTTAAATTTTATACATAAGGAAAAGAAGAAGATAAACGATAGTATATATAGTAATAAATCATTGAAGGAGACTTAAAAATGGACTTTAAACATATTTCAGTATTATTAGAGGAATGTATAGATGCACTAAATATCAAAGAAGATGGTATTTATGTGGATTGTACTTTAGGCGGAGCAGGGCATTCTAGCGAAATACTTAAAAAGCTTTCAGATAAAGGCAGATTAATTGGCATAGATCAAGATTTAGATGCATTAAATGCTGCCAAGGAAAGATTAAAAGATTATGAAAATGTAACTTTTGTACATAATAATTTTTACAATATAAAAGAAATATTAGAAGAATTAAAAATTGATAAAGTAGATGGAGTGCTTATGGATTTAGGCGTATCTTCATATCAATTAGATGAAGCTGAAAGAGGCTTTAGCTATATGAAAGATGCACCTTTAGATATGAGAATGAATAGAGAAAATAGTTTTTCTGCATATAACGTAGTTAATGATTATAGTGAAGAAGAACTTTCAGATGTTATAAAAAGTTTTGGGGAGGAAAAATTTGCAAGGAGGATAGCTAATTTTATAGTTAACAGAAGACCTATTAATACTACTTTAGAGTTATCAGACATAATAACTGCAGCTATTCCAGCAAAATTTAGAAGAGAGGGAGGACATCCAGCTAAGAGAACTTTTCAAGCTATAAGAATAGAGGTAAATAAAGAACTTGTAATATTAAATAAAACCATTGAAGATGCAGTTGAATATTTAAACAAAGATGGAAGAATTGCTATAATTACTTTTCATTCATTAGAAGATAGGATTGTAAAAAATAAATTTAAAGAATTACAAAATCCATGTACTTGTCCTAAAGAATTACCTATTTGTGTTTGTGGAAAAGCGCCAATAATTAAAATAATAAGTAAAAAACCTATTGAACCTTCTCTAGAAGAAAAAAATTTAAATTCAAGAAGCAAAAGTGCAAAGCTTAGAGTGGCTGAAAAAATTTAGTTCTAAAAATACTATGGGGGTAGTAAAATGGTAGTAGAAAAAGATAAAAGTATGGTAAGTGGCAATACAGTTTTAAAACCTAAAATCACGTCGGTCCCTAAAAGGCAGGAAGATAAAAAGCATTCACAAAAAAACAAATTAGAAAAGAAGCAAATTCTTAAAAGAAGATTAAAGCTTATAAGAAATATAGGACTTAGCTTTGTTGTAGCAATTGTAATATTATTTAGATATTCAGCTATATATAAAATACAGGGAAAAATTAGCGAAAAACAAGAAGAAATATACAATATACGTGAACAAAATGAAAGTATGAGAGTTGAACTTATAAAGTTCAATAATTTAAAGTATATAGAGGACATAGCTATAAATAAGCTAAAAATGAAGAAACCTAATGCAGGAGTTGCTATATATTGCAACTTAAATCAGGTAGAAGTACCCCATGGTGAAGAAAGTGTTAAAGAATCTAAAGAAGGTTTTTTTGAAAAAATCAAAAATATTTTATTTTAACAGTAAGATTTTTTGGGGGAGTAATAGTGGCGAAAGGGGAATTGAGAGATAAGGTAGTAATTAGAAAGAGATTAAAATATGCCTTATTATTGGCGCTTTTTATATTTATATACCTAACTTATAGATTGATTACAGTAATGATTATTGAAGGTGATAAATATAAAAACAAGGGCATTCAACAATGGACAAGTGATGTTAAAATTAATGCAAAGCGTGGAAGAATTTTAGATAGAGATGAAAATGAGTTAGCTATAAGTGCAAATATATATAGAGTTGACTTAGATTTAAATACTTTGAGAGATTCACTAAAAGATAAAGGACTTACTATGGAACAAATATCGCCAGACTTAGCGGATATATTAACTATGAATAGTGACAAGGTATTAGAAATTTTAACAAAGCCATTGCCAAATGGAAAACCTAAAGGGGCAGCTATTTTAAAAAGAAGAATAGAAAAAGATGTGGCCGATGAAATCAAATCTTATTCTAAAAATAAGGGGTTAATGGGAATAGTAGTTTCACCGGACACTAAAAGATATTATCCAAATGAAAATTTTGCATCTCATGTTATTGGACATACTAATTCAGACGGAGATGGATTAACAGGAATAGAACTTTACTATAATAAATATTTATCTGGAATTCCAGGAATAAAAATTTCTGAAACAGATAAAAAAAGTGAAGGATTACCTTATACCATTTCAGACTATAGTAAACCAATAGATGGCAGAGATGTGGTTTTAACTATTGATGAAAAAATTCAATTTTTTGCTGAAAAAGCTGCAGAGCAGGCATTAAGTGATAATGATGCCAATGCTGTTTCAGTGCTAGTTATGGATCCTAATACTGGAGAAATACTTGCTATGGCAAATAAACCAGATTATAATCTTAACGAACCTTGGCCAGAAAATCTTGATGAAAATGCTATTCAAAAATCTTGGAGAAACAGAGCAGTAAGTGATACCTTTGAACCAGGTTCTATCTTTAAAGTGGTAACAGCAACAGCAGCATTAGAAACTGGAGTTGTAAAAGATGGTGATACTTTTAACTGTGGTGGATCTTCAAGAATTGGGGGCAGAACAATAAGATGCTGGAAAACCGCTGGACATGGCAGTCAGACCTTTCAAGAAATAATTAAAAATTCTTGTAACGTTGGATTTATGGCTTTAGGGGAAAGATTGGGAAGAGATAATTTAAATAAATATATAGAAAAATATGGTTTTGGTAAAAAAACTGGTATTGATTTGCCAGGAGAAGCAAAAGGCATAATTAAACCTACAGAGTCCATAACAAATGTAGATTTAGCAACTATTTCTTTTGGACAAAGTAATACAGTATCTGCAATTCAATTTATGACTGCTTTTAATGCTATTGCTAATGGTGGAAAGTTAATCACACCTCATTTAATGAAAGAAGTTATTCATTATGATGAAAACAATAAAAGAGTTGTAGATCAAGAATTTAAACCTAAAGTAGTTGAAGGGATTTTCAAACCAGAAACTATGGCTGAGATGAGAGCCCACCTTGAAGCAGTTGTAGAAAGTGGAGGTTCTTCAAAGGCTTATATAGCAGGATATCACATAGGTGGTAAAACTGGTACAGCACAAAAAGTTGATCCACAAAGAGGGGGCTATGGAGCTGGTAAATATATTTCTTCATTTGCAGCTATGGCACCAGCCAATAATCCTAAGGTAACTGTGTTTTTATCTATAGATGAACCTAATCCATCATTATACTATGCTGGTCAAATAGCAGCACCTGCAGGAAAAGGTCTTTTTTATGATATATTTAATTATTTGGGATTAAAACCAGATGCCACTGCAGAAGAAGTGGAAGACAGTTTATTAAAAAGTATAACACTACCAGAAATAAGAGGAGCTAGTAAAAATGACGGTCTTAAAATATTAAAAGACAATAATTTAAAAGCTAGAATAGAAGGTGATGGGGAATATATCATAGATGTAAGTCCTAAGCCAGGATATATGGTTAAAGAAGAAACGGAAATTATAGTATATACTGGTAATGAATCAACTTTAGATAACACAGTAGCAGTTCCAGATTTAAATGGATACAGCAAAGAAAAAGCCACTGAACTTTTAGAAAGTTTAGGTCTTAAAATAGAGGTTCAAGGTCAGGGAATGGTATCAGACCAAAGTATTAAGCCAGGACAGCAAGTTAATAAAGGAACAGTAATTACAGTTCATCTACAAGTAATTGCAGATTAATTTATTGAGTTTAAATTCATAATTTTAATTAATGGAGAATTGACAATGTGAATTCTCAATTGTATAACGGTAGCATATAATTTGTTATGCTACCGATTTGCCATATTTAAACATAAAGAATTGATTAAAAATCTAAAAAATTTTCTTAATAAGGCTTAGATGGTTTATCATTAGAATTTTTGGAGGAATAATAGTGACAAAAGCAGAAATAAAAAATAAGAAAATGAATAAGAAGAGAATAAAATATACGTTGGGATTTACAATTTTAATATTTATATATATTATTTATAGATTATGTAACATAATGATTCTTAGTGGAGATGATTATAAAAATAAAGGGATACAACAGTGGACAAATGATTCTAGAATTAGTGCAAAACGTGGAAGGATTTTAGATAGAGACGGTAATGAATTAGCAGTAAGTGCTAATGTTTATAGAGTTGATTTAGATTTGAAGTCTTTAAGAGAAACATTGAAAGAAAATAATTTAACTATGAATCAAATAGCTCCAGATTTAGCAAAAATTTTAGATATGGATAGTAAAACTGTGCTCAGCATTTTAACTGACCCACTGCCTAATGGGAAACCTAAAAATGCAGCTATTTTAAAAAGAAGAATAGAAAAAAGTGTAGCAGATAAGATTAAATCATATTCAGAAGAAAAAAATATAATAGGATTGGTCATATCATCAGATACTAAAAGATACTATCCAAACAACAATTTTGCATCTCATGCTATTGGACACACAAATTCTGATGGAGAGGGCTTAACGGGTATAGAACTATATTACAATAAGTATTTAGCTGGTATGCCAGGAATAAAAATTTCTGAAACTGATAGAAAAAGTGAAGATTTACCTTATAATGTTTCTGAGTACAGTAAGCCTGTAGATGGAAGAGATGTGGTTTTAACTATTGATCAAAATATTCAACTATTTGCTGAAAAGGCTGCAGAGAAAGCTTTAGCAGATAATGGGGCTAAAGGTGTTTCTATAATGGTTATGAATCCTAATAATGGAGAAATCTTAGCTACAGTAAATAAACCAGATTACAACTTGAACAATCCTTGGCCAGAAGAACTCAGTGATAGTGAAACAGAAGCACTGTGGAGGAATAAGTCTATAAGTGATGCCTTTGAACCAGGATCAATTTTTAAAGTAGTTACAGCTACAGCTGCATTAGAAACTGGAATTGTAAAAGAAGGAGAAAATTTTTATTGTAGTGGTTTTTCTGTGGTAGATGGTAGGGCTATTCATTGCTGGAAAACAGAAGGACATGGATATCAAAGTTTTAGAGATATTATATCCAATTCTTGTAATGTTGGTTTTATGACCTTAGCAGAAAGAATGGGAAAAGAAACTTTAAATAAATACATTGAGAAATATGGCTTTGGTAAAAAAACTGGAGTGGATTTACCAGGGGAAACTGAAGGAATAGTTAAATCAGTGGAATCAATGAGTAATTCTGACTTAGCAACTATTTCTTTTGGACAAAGTGATACAGTATCAATAGTTCAATATATGATGGCATTTAATGCTGTTGCAAATGGAGGAAAATTAATTACTCCTCATTTAATGAAAGAAATTGTTCATTATGATGAGGATAATAAGAAAGTAGTAGATCAAGAATTCAATCCTAAGATTACAGAAGGCAATTTTAGACCGGAGACTTTAGAAGAGATGAGGGGGCATTTAGAGGCAGCTGTAGAAAAAAATGCAACTGCATATATACCTGGTTATCACATAGCAGGAAAGACTGGTACTGCACAAAAGCCTGACTTTGAAAATGGTGGATATGCAAAGGATAAGTATATTGGTTCATTTGTAGGTATGGCTCCTGCTAATGATCCTAAGATTACTATAGTTGTAACAGTAGATGAGCCTGATCCATCTAAATATTACGGTAACGAAGTAGCGGCGCCAGTAGGTAAAAGTTTATTTCAAGATATATTTAATTATTTAGCTTTAAACCCAGAAGAGAGTGCAGATAAAAGCAAAGATAATTTATTAAAGAACATAGCTATACCTGAAATAAGAGGAAGAAAAAAAGATGAAGGTATTAAAATTTTAAATGATAATAATTTAAATATGAAAATAGAAGGAGACGGGGATTACATAGTTGATGTGAGCCCTAAACCTGGATATATGGTTAAGGAAGGAACAGAAATTATAGTGTATGCTGGCAAGAAATCAGATACGGATAATATAGTAGCAGTTCCAGATTTAAATGGATACAGCAAAGAAAAAGCAACTGAACTTTTAGTAAGTTTAGGACTAAGTGCAGAATATAGTGGTGAGGGAGTAGTATCACAGCAAAGTATTGCTCCAAGACAACATGTAAAAAAAGGCACAGTAATCAATATGACTTTAACGGTGTCAGGAGATTAATTTAATTAACAATTCACATTTTACAATTCATAATTATGGATATTTCACAGCTCTACTGTGAAATATCCATAATTAATTAGTCGTAGAGGTGAACTAGCCTTTGCCATATGGCTAACAACGTAATTGTGAGTAATTATTCAATTAGTCAATTATTGATAAGTCATTGAATATGGTGTATAAATATATATGTTGATTAATTAATATTTTATCTTTTAAATTAATCATTTATTAGCTTTTCTTTTGGGAAAAGTTTAAAGGAGTGATATTATGAATTTAAATAAGCTTTTAAAGGGTTTTGACTTTGAGGTGTTAAATGGAAGCTTAAATACAGAAATAAATAGTATACAATATGATTCCAGAAAAATTAATAAAGGGGATATATTTTTTTGTATAGAAGGCTTTAATGTAGATGGGCATAAATATATAAAAAGTGCTATAGATAAAGGTGCAACTGTAATAGTAGTTCAAAAAGAAGTGGAAGATTGTGGAGATGTTACACTAATTAAAGTTGAAAATACTAGAAAAGCTTTAGCAAAAGCTTCATCAAATTTTTATGATAATCCTAGTAAAAGACTTAAACTTATTGGAGTAACAGGAACTAATGGAAAAACAACTTCTACTTTTATGATTAAATCTATATTAGAACAATGTGGTCATAAAGTTGGACTTATTGGAACTATTGCAAATTATATAGGAGATAAGAAACTTCATTCTGAAAGGACTACTCCTGAATCATTAGAACTTCATCAGTTATTCAATGAAATGGTTAAAGAAGATGTTGAATACTGCATAATGGAGGTTTCTTCCCACTCATTAGAATTAGATAGAGTGTATGGAATAGAGTTTTCAAAGGGAATATTCACAAATTTAACTCAAGATCATTTGGATTTTCATAAGACCTTTGAAAATTATTTTAATGCTAAGTTAAAATTATTTTTAAATAGCAAAATTTCTATAGTTAATGCAGATGATAATTATGGAGAAAAAATTATTGATTCAATAGTTGGAGATGTAGTAACTTATGGATTAGAAAGCCAAGCTATGTTAAGAGCTAAAAATTTAAAGCTTCATTCAAGAGGAATAGAATTCACATTAGTTTACAATGGAAATGAAGAAGATATTAAACTTAGTATTCCAGGAAAATATAATGTTTATAATGCATTAGGATGTATTGCAGCTACTATACATGAAGGAGCTTCTATTGAAGATATAAAAGAAGCCCTTAAAAAGGTTGCTGTGCCAGGACGGTGTGAAATAGTTACCCTAAATCATGATTTAGGATATGATGTGATTGTGGATTATGCACACACTCCAGATGGACTTGAAAATATATTAAACTCCGCTAGAGAATTTACTTTTGGAAGATTAATATCAGTTTTTGGATGTGGAGGAGATAGGGATAAAACTAAAAGACCTATCATGGGAAGTATAGGAAGCAATTTAAGTGATATAGCAATAATTACATCTGATAACCCAAGAACAGAAGATCCTATGGCAATAATTGAAGATATAAAGTCAGGATTAAAAAAAGATAATTATATAGTTATAGAAAATAGGAGAGAAGCTATAAAATATGCTATGAAAATTGCTAAAGATAAAGATGTTATAGTCATAGCTGGAAAAGGTCATGAAGACTATCAAATACTTAAAGATAAAAGAATTCACTTTGATGAGCGAGAGATTATAAGTGAAATCATAAAGGAGTTGTATGATTAAATGGAATATTTAGATATAAAGGAGATTACAGATGCCTTGAATGGAAAACTTATTGTAAAAGGTACTGTAGATAGATTTAATAATGTTTCCATTGACAGCAGAAAAGTAAATAAAGGTGATATTTTTTTTGCTATTAAAGGAGAAAATTTTGATGGTCATGAGTATGTAGTAAATTCCTCCTCTAAAGGAGCTGCATTATGTATAGTACATAATGAAAATTTTAATAAAGAAGAGCTTTGTGAATTTACTTCTGTAATATTAGTTGAAGATACGAGAGTTGCCTTATTAGATTTAGCAAAATACTATAGAAATAAGCTAGACATTAAAGTAATAGGAATAACTGGCTCTACAGGAAAAACATCTACTAAGGATTTAGTAGCAGCAGTTTTAAGTGAAAAATATAAAGTTTTTAAAACTAAAGGAAATTTTAACAATGAAATAGGACTGCCACTTATGATATTTAATTTAGATAACTCTTATGATATAGCAGTATTAGAGCTTGGTATGAGTAACTTAGGAGAAATACATAGACTATCTAGAGTTTCTAATCCAGATATTGGAATTATAACCAATGTTGGATTATCTCATATAGAAAATTTGAAGACACGAGAAAATATATTAAAAGCTAAAATGGAAATTACAGATTTCTTTAATGATAAAAGTATTTTAATAATTAATGGAGATAATGATTTGTTAAAGGAAGTATCTTCTGAAAAATATAAAATTATAAAAATTGGTATAGAAAATGATTATAATTTTACAGCAAGTGGAATAATTATAGGTGATAGCAATATAAAATTTAATATAAGAGAAAATAATCTATTAATTGATGAGAATTTTGTTGTACCTGTTTTAGGAAAGCATAATGTACTTAATTCATTACTAGCAATAGCTGTAGCTAAAAATTTTAATATGGATTATAAAGATATAAATAAAGGTTTCAATAATTTAGAAGCAACTTCTATGAGACTTGATATATTAAAATGTGATAAATTTACAATAATAAATGACGCTTATAATGCAAGTCCTGATTCAATGGAAGCAGCTTTAGATGTGTTAAAGGATTTTAAAGGTAGTAGAAAAATAGCAGTATTGGGGACTATGAAGGAACTAGGAGATGAATCCTATAATGCTCATAAGGAAGTAGCGCAGTATGCTAAACTTAAAGGAATTGATTTACTTATAGCAATAGGTGATTTTAAGAAGGCTTTTAAAGATGGTTTTCAAGATGAAAACTGTATATTATTTGAAAATAAAGAAGAAGCAGTAAAGTGTTTATGCCATGAAATAAAAACAGATGATGTGATTTTAATAAAAGCGTCTAGATCAATGGAATTTGAAACCATTATAAGTGAACTAAAGAAACTAAATGTTAAGGAGGGAATATAAAATGAGTAAGGTTGTTTATTCAGTATTGGTAGCATTTATTATTTCGTTACTTTTATCACCATTATTAATTCCGCTCTTAACTAAATTTAAATTTGGACAGAATATAAGAGGTGAAGGACCAAAGAGCCATTTAAAAAAAGCTGGAACGCCTACAATGGGTGGACTAATATTTATTGTTGCTTCAGCTATTACTTTATTTGTAATCTTAAGAACAGTAGCAGATGAAACAATAATTGCATTAATTTCATTAATAGGTTTTGGAATTATAGGAATGTTAGATGATTCTTTAAAGATAATTCATAAACATAATGAAGGACTAAAATCATGGCAGAAGATGATACTATTAGTTATTCTTTCAATTTTTCTTGGATATTATGCTTCAACAAGAATTGGAACTGATATAATAGTACCTTTCTTTAACACAACTTTTAACTTAGGACCGTTGTTTATACCTTTTATCGTATTTTATTTTGCAGCCACAACTAATGCAGTTAATTTAACTGATGGATTAGATGGATTAGCTAGTTCAATAACATTATTAGTGATGACTTTCTTTGCATTAGTAAGCTTTGGAATGGGATATTACAATTTATCTATATTCTGTGGAGTAGTAGCAGGAGCACTACTAGGATTTTTAAGATATAATTCATATCCTGCACAAATATTTATGGGAGATACAGGCTCTTTAGCCCTAGGTGGAGCTATTGGAGCTGTGGCAATGATATTAAAACTTGAGCTTTTAGTATTAATTGTTGGAGGGATATATGTAATTGAGACTTTATCAGTTATTATTCAAGTAATATCTTTTAAACTTACTGGCAAAAGAGTATTTAAAATGAGTCCCCTTCATCACCATTTTGAACTTAGTGGATGGCATGAAAGTAAAATTGTAGCAGTATTTTCTATAATTACTGTAGTATTATGTTTGATAGGATTCTTATCAATCACACCTTAGATAATTGATAATTGACAATGGGGAATTGACAATTAAGGTTGAAATTATTTTTAGATAAAATAATTTCTTTAATAGATTTTTTTGACTAGCAACTTTATGTTACTAGTTGTTTAAGAAGGAAAGTATTATGTAACTTCAAATAAGTTATAATTTCTTAGTGACAGCTGAGAAATGTCCATAATTGTGAATTGATTAAGGGTGCCTAAAATAATATAGGGGGATGAGATATGAAAAAATCCAAAAAAAGAAAACTAGGAGAAATTGACTTCGTTTTATTTGCTACTATTTTAATGTTAGTATCCATTGGCGTGGTTATGGTTTATAGTGCTAGTTCATACTTTGCAGCTTTTCATAAAAACAATGCAGAATTCTTTTTGTGGAGACAGCTTATGTGGGCATGTTTAGGAACTTTTGGCATGATAATAACTATGAATGTGGATTATCATAAATATAAAAAATATACAGGAAAACTTATGATTATAACAGTAGTTGCATTACTTTTGGTATTTTTATTTGATCCTGTTAATGGTGCGCAAAGATGGATAAAGCTTGGACCAGCATCTTTCCAGCCATCAGAAATTGCTAAATATACAGTAGTATTATTTACAGCAATGAGTGTTGAAAGAAAAGGAGAAAAAATTAAAAGCTTTAGTAAAGGTGTTATCCCCTATTTATTAGTATCCGGATTTTATGCTGGACTTGTAATTGCAGAACAAAACTTAAGTATAGCAACAGTTATAATGATAGTTACAGTTGGAATGTTATTTGTTGCAGGTACTAAGCTAAGATTTATTGGAGGTTTAGTTGGGGTTCTAACAGCTTTTGTTGGATTAGCAACTTGGTTAAAGCCTTATAGAATGAAAAGAATAACTGGATTTCTAGATCCTTGGTCTGATGCTCAAGGAACAGGATATCAGCTTATTCAGTCACTTTTAGCATTGGGATCTGGAGGACTTACAGGAGTAGGTATAGGGCAGTCAAGACAAAAATGTTTTTACATTCCTGAACCACATAATGATTTTATATTTGCAGTTATTGGAGAAGAATTAGGGTTTATTGGATGTATGTTTATAATTACACTGTTCATAATATTCCTATGGAGAGGACTTAGAGCAGCAGTACAAGCAAAAGATGTATATGGCACTTTGTTAGCTACAGGTATAACAGCAGTAGTAATAGTTCAAGCACTTATTAATGTTGCAGTTGTTACAGTATCAATGCCTACAACAGGAGTACCCCTTCCATTTATAAGTTATGGAGGTTCTTCCCTAGTCATAAATATGATGGCAATGGGCATACTATTAAACATAACTAGACAAAATGCTTATAGTGATAATTAGAATATTAAAAACCTATAGTTTTGTATTATATTTTGGTGTCAGAACTTGCTCGTAGGATTACTATGAACAGTTCTGACATTTTATTTTTAATATCTTAAAATTTCTAAAGCAAATTAGTAGTTTTGTAATGAATTTTAATGTAATTAATGTTATCATGTAAGTAATGTAATTTTTCATATAAATATAATGGGTATAGTATAGGTGAAAAAAGTATGTCAAAATTAAAAAATCAACAAGGTAGTTATATATTAAAAAATAAAGAAAAATTGTTAAATAAAAAAAGAAAAATTAAATTTATTAAAAGAGGTATTTTTTTATTTATATTATTAACAAGCGTTTTAGTTACTTTATGTTTAAAATTAAGTTATTTTGATATAGCAGCAGTAATAGTTAAAGGGAATGAAAATTTGACTAAAGAAGAAATAATAGAGAGATCCAACATAAAAATTGGAGAAAACATATTTATGTTAAAAACTAATAAATCTCTTAATAGTATCAAAGAAAATCCTTATGTAATTTCTTCTCAAGTGGAAAGAAAACTTCCAAATCAAATCATAATAACAATTAAAGAAAGAAAAGCAGCTTTTTATAGTAAAATTAATGATGAATTTTATATAATTGACAATGAGGGAATAATACTAGATAAGAAAAAAAATATAGAAAATCCTAAATTAGTAAGATTGGAAGGAATAAATTTTTCTAATCCAACTTTAGGAGGAGAAATTCCTTTAGATAATAAAAAAAAGCTGGAGGATATAAAGACACTATCTGATGTTATATATAATTATAATGCAAAGGAAGAAAACATAAAGATTACTATGATTGAATTAAATAATTTTATTGATATTAAAATTCATTGTAACAATAATGTTTATATTAAAATTGGTACTGATGATAACATGGCAGAAAAGTTATCAAAAGCATTTAGTATATTAAAGGATAAACAATTTAAAAATATGAAAGGGTATATTGATGTTAGTTTTGATGGAAACCCAGTAATATATAAGCAGAATTAGGAGGAGTTTAATTGAAAAAATTTTCATATCAAATTACAATAGCACTTATATTTCTTCTTTTAGGGTATATGCTGACTACTCAAATCTCAACTATAAATAAACAAACAATTTCTGAAAATGAAGAAAAAACAAACCCAGAGATTATAATTGAAAATGAGCATTTGAGAAAGCAAAAAGAAGAACTTGAAAAAGAAATTAATGAGCTTAATGGGAAAGCTAAAGAATTTGAAGAAGCAGCAGCAGGAAGAACTGAAGAAAGTAAACTTCTTTTACAAGAATTACAGCAAACTAGACTACAAACTGGATCAGTAGATGTAAAAGGTGAAGGTATAACTATATATATAACTCCTAAGAAAAATTTATTTGCAAATGATATAAAGTATAGACCTATGACTGGCGAAAATTTATTAGGAATAGTTAATGAATTAAATGCAGCAGATGCAGAAGCCATTTCTATAAATGATATAAGATTGACATCAAGAAGTGGAATTAGAGATGGAGGAGACAATATTATCATTAATAATGAAAGAATATCTCCTCAGCAGAGGGTTGTAATTAAAGCCATAGGTAATAAAAAATTATTAGAACAAGCTGTAAACTTTCCAGGAGCAATACCAGATGGGCTTTTAAAACTTTGTGATGTAGATTTTCAAACTTCAGATGAGGTAATAATAAAGAAAACCAGTGTAAATCCAAAATTTGATTATGCAAAACAAGTTGAAAATAAATAGAGGTGATTAAATGGTAGCATTTATAGGGCTATTAATTGGAATAATACTAGGAATTGTATGGAATATAAATATTCCTATTAAATTTTCACCATATATATCTGTAGCAATATTTGCTTGTATAGATTCAGTATTTGGTGCAGTAAGAGCTTCCCTAAATAAAGATTTTAAACCGGATATATTTATATCAGGATTTTTTGGTAATGCCTTACTAGCAGCACTTATGGTATATTTGGGAGAAAAATTAGGTATTCCTATATATTTAGCAGCAGTTATAGTATTTGGTGAAAGAATATTTAATAATTTTGCTGTTATTAGAAGATTACTTATGGATAGAGCCAAATTTCATAATTGAGGTGATTAGATGCGAACTAACGAAGCTACTATATTTTTGTTCATTGCTTCAATTATTGTAGGACTATTGATTTCTATGAATATTGACCTTGGAAAATCCAATGCTTTTTTAGATATTAAGCAATATGAACTTGCTTATAATGAAAGAGGAGATTTGCAAAGACAAATAAGCGATTTACAAGGAGAATTAAATGAATTAAATAAAAAAATAAAAAAATATGAGCATAATTCTCAAAATAGTTATGGAGTTTTAGGCGAAATAAATAATGAATTAAATAAAAATAAAATGATTTTAGGTACTGTGCCGCTGCAAGGTGAAGGTATAAGAATTACATTAAATGATTCTCCGCAAGTTAACTTTGGCGGTAAATACGAGAAAAGTATGTTAATACATGATGCAGATATTGTAAAAGTAATAAATGAACTTAGAAATGCAGGAGCTGAAGCCATAGCAGTTAACGATTATAGAGTGACTTACAATGCCTTTGGAATTTGCTTTGGATCTAATATTAATGTTAATGGCATAAAAGTAGTAGCACCTTTTTATATAACTGCTATTGGAAATAAGGATATAATGGAAAATTATTTAGAAACTCAAGAGAATCATGTTAAAAAGCTAAAAAGGCGAACATGCTATGTGGAAATTGAAACTTTAGATAATATAGAAATACAACCTTATAATGGGACGATTAAAAGTAATTATTTAAATGAGGTTCCAACTAAATAATATACCAATTTTATGTATTTTTTTGCAGGAATTTTTCAATTTGATGAAGAATATATAAAAGAATATTAATTCTTGTTTTAATAATCATCACAAGGAGGTCAGAATATTGTCAATTAGACACAACTATGAAGCAATAATGAATAAAATTTCAAATGAGGTTACCTTAATTTCTGTATCTAAAACTAAGCCCATTGAAGATTTAGTTGAGGCTTATGAGGCTGGAGCTAGAGATTTTGGTGAAAACAAGGTACAAGAATTAAATAAAAAGTATGATCAATTGCCTAAAGACATAAGATGGCATCTCATTGGACACTTACAAAGAAATAAAGTTAAATATTTGGTAGGTAAAGTTCATCTTATACATTCTTTAGATAGTGTCAGATTAGCTGAGGAAATAGAAAAGCAATTTTCATCAAAGGATGAAATTGCTAATGTGCTTATCCAAATTAATATAGGAAGAGAAGCTTCAAAGACTGGTGTTAAAATAGAAGAATTAGAAGAATTACTAAATGCTTGTGAAAGATGTAATTCAATCAAGGTTAAAGGTTTAATGGCAACTATACCTATTGGCAATGAAGAAAGTTGTAGATATTATTTTAGTGAAATGAAAAAAATCTTTGATAACTTGAGTAAAAGAAGCTTTAAAAATATATCTATGGAAATTCTATCTATGGGAATGACTCATGATTATGAAATTGCTATTGAAGAGGGTAGTAATATGATAAGAGTTGGAGAAGGGGTTTTTGGTAAAAGGCAATATAACTAATAGTTTAGGAGGTAATCGTGAATGGAAAAAAACATGTTTAACAAAGTTTTAACAATTTTAGGAATGGATGACAATATAGACGAGGAAGAAATGGATGAATTTGAAGAGCAGGAAAAAGAAGAAGATGATATTGATATAGAAACTTTTGGTTCAACCACTAAAAAACAAAATAAAATTGTAAATATCCATACAGCAACATCTGCAAAAGTTGTAATAATAAAGCCACAAGAATATGATGAAGCAACAGCTATAGTAGATAATTTAAAAAATAGAAAAATAGTTCTTGTAAATATAAATGGCATAGAGCAAAAAGTTGGTCAAAGAATATTAGACTTTTTAATTGGCGCTGTGTATTCTTTAGAAGGAGATCTTCAACAAGTAGAAAAAGGTGTGTTTATATTATGTCCTTCAAATGTTGAAGTCACTAATGACTTAAAAAGTGAATTATCAAGTAAAGGACTTTTTAGCTGGCCTAAATAATGGTGGGACAAATGGTAATTAGAATAGTAAACATCTTTTTTGAAATAATTAAAGCTGCAATTTTAGTAGAAGTACTATTAACTTGGATACCTAATGGCAGATACAGCAAAATAGGACAATTTATAAGAACATTTACAGCTCCTATTATGGAGCCAGCAGAAAAAATAAATGATTTGTTTTTAAAGGGTTTTGTTATTGATTTTTCTCCTATTATTGCTTACTTTTTAATATATGTTATACAGGGAATTATATTATCAGTATTAGTGAGAATATAGCATTATGATAACAAAAGAAAATTTCATAAGTAATTTTTTAGAATACGAGAATAACTCAATATCAAAGCTTTATGATCAAATTATTTTAGCAAAAAAGATTAACAAAACAGTGTATAGTAAAATTTTTACATATCCTGATATTTATAAGAAACTTAAGAATATGGAGAATAATCTACAAATCAAAGTTTATTGTAATGGTGTTTTTGAAGAGTTTGACAGGGCAATGATAGCTTTTGATTGTTATGAAGAACCCCATTATTATCCTATAGATTTGCTAAAGATATGTAATAAATCTAAATTTAAAAATCTAAGGCACAAAGATTATTTAGGTGCATTGATGTCTTTAGGGATAAAAAGAGAATTGTTAGGTGATTTAATTTTAGGAGAAGAATGTTGTTATATACCTGTATATAATGAAATCACAGATTTTATAAAACTTAACTTAACTAGTATAAATACTTGTCCCTGTGAGGTTACAATAGTAGAAGAACCATTGAAAGATGCTCCTAAAGTTAAATTTGAAGAGAAAACTATAGTAGTTACATCTTTAAGGTTAGATAATATGATTAGTTCTTTATGTAATCTGTCTCGAAGTAAGGCATTAGAACTTATAGAAGGTAACAAGGTATTATTAAATCATATTGGGATTTTAAAAAGGGATAAATTACTTTGCAGTGGGGATATATTGACTATTAGAGGTTATGGAAAATTTAAGGTTTGTGATTTTGTAAATAAAACACAAAGTCAAAGACTTAGAATTTCTATAAAAAAGTACAATTAATTAGGGGTGATTTATGTGAGATTAACTTCAATAGATATTAATAACAAAGAATTTAAGAGATCTATGAGAGGATATAATTTAGACGAAGTTGATGAATTTTTAGAAAAAGTTTCAGAAGATTATGAGGCAATTTATAAAGAAAATGCAACACTTAAAGAAAGAATTTCAGTATTTGAAGATAAATTAGATCATTACTCTAAAATTGAAGCTACAATTCAAAGTACATTATTGTTAGCACAAAATGCTGCTGAACAAGCTAAAATAACAGCACAAAATGAAGCAGAACTTATACTTAGAAATGCTAATGAATCTGCAAAAAAAATTTTAGATAAAGCACATAACGATGTACTTCAAATTAATGATGAGTTTGATAAGACTAAACAAGAATTTTTAAAGTTTAGAACCAAATTTAGAAATTTTATGGTAAGTCAACTAGAAATGTTTGAATCTTTGGAAAAAGATTTTGATAAAAATTATAACATATCAAACATTATAGAGGAAAATGTAGAGGAAAAGGGATTAGACAATTTAAAAGAGTCAGACTTAGAAAAAGAAAATTTAAACTATGATACCACAGAATTAGAAGAAATAAAGAGCTTTTTTGCTACTGAAGATTAAATCTCACTTTTATAGTGAGATTTTTTTCAGTAAAATTTGATATAATATGAATGAGACAACTTAGTAATTGAGAATTGGCAATGGACAATTGACAATTATTGTTGTAATTAGTTCCATCAAACTAATTACTTTAATTGATTTTTAATAAAAGTGACTTTGTCATTTTTGAAAAGAATAGTTTAAAACTTCTCGCGGCATAAGTATCCATAATTGTCCATTGTACAGGGTGTGAATTAAATAAGTGAGTGTTGTATTTTAAAAGGAGAATTTAAATGAAAGAAATCTGTATAAATAATAAAAATAAAGACTATAAGGTTTATGTAGATAATGATATTAGCAAAATATCTTTAGCTTTTAACGAATATAAATTAAAAAATACAGATAAGTTTTACATAATAACTGATGATAAAGTTTATTCATTATATGAAGAAAAGTTAAAGTTAATAATGAAAAATCATGATTATAAAATTTTTGTTTTTAATCAAGGAGAAGAAAATAAAACTTATAAAACTGTAGAAGAAATTTATAATTTTTTAATAAAAAACAATGCAGATAGGAATAGTATATTGATTGCTTTTGGAGGAGGCATTGTAGGGGATATAGTTGGATTTGCAGCAGCTACATTTATGAGAGGAATAAGATATATAAATGTACCTACAACCTTAATATCACAAGTTGATAGTGCTATAGGAGGAAAAGTAGCTTATAATATAAATGGAATTAAAAATGTTATAGGATGTTTTTATGACCCTATATTTGTTTTTATTTCTGTTAACTTTTTAAAGACTTTAAATAAGATGCAGTTTATAAGTGGATTAGGTGAAGTTATAAAATATGGACTTATAAAAAGTCCAGAGCTGCTTAAGTATTTAAAAGAAAATATTAAAGCTGTAATGGAACTAGAAAATGACAAATTGATGTATATAGTTAAAGAGTGTTTAAAAATTAAGGCTTCGGTGGTTGAAGAGGATTATAAGGATTTGGGATATAGAAATATATTAAATTTTGGCCATACTATAGGCCATGCTATAGAGACAGATTCGAGCTATTTGATTCCTCATGGTATTGCAGTAGCGCTGGGCAGCTTAGTTTCTATAAAGTTATCTGAAATGAAATTAAATTTAAATCCGAATATATATATAGAAATAGAGGATATCTATAAAAAAATTACTATAGAAACCTTTTACAAAGTTGACAATTTGAACTCATTTTTGTATTCTATAAAGCATGATAAGAAAATGGAAAATAATAATATAAAATTTACATTGCTAGAAAATGTAGGTGCTTGTAAAATAAAAGTAGATGTTAGTGAAGAAGAAATAATAAAAGCACTAAAGGAAAGCATAGGAAGGAGTTATTAATATGATAATTGGAATAATAGGTGCCATGGAAGAAGAGGTACAAAGTTTAATAGATGAAATGCAGGTTGAAAGTAAAACTGAAAAAGCAAATATGTGTTTTAATAAAGGAAGAATTTTTGAAAAAGAAGTAGTAATTGTAAAGAGCGGAATAGGTAAGGTAAATGCAGCAGTTTGTACTCAAATATTAGTAGATGATTATAAGGCAAATGTAGTTATAAATGTTGGAATAGCTGGAGGTATAGGAGAAGAAATATATCCAGGGGATATAGTAATTGCTAGTGATTTAATTCAGCATGATATGGATACTTCAGCTTTTGGAGATAGATTAGGTCAAATCCCAAGAATGGATGTATTTGAGTTTAAGTGTGATGACTGGCTTATAGGATATGCAAAAGATGCCTGTGCAGGTCTTAAAGAACATAAAAGCTTTGTTGGAAGAATAGTATCAGGAGATCAATTCATTGCAGATGTAGAGAAAATTAGATGGCTAAAAAATGAATTTAATGCTTTAGCTTGTGAAATGGAAGGTGCAAGTATAGCTCATGTTGCATATTTAAATAAGATTCCATTTATAATAATAAGATCCATATCAGATAATGCAAATAATGGTGCACATATGGATTATGAAAAATTTAAGGATATAGCAGTAAAAAATTCTAATAGTATATTAAGAAATATGTTAAGAGCTATGTAGGTGAGTATTTTATGGAAAACTTATTGGTAGAAAATAATAGTGGACCTAAGATAATAGTTAAAGTAAAAGATATAACTATTGGTGAAAAAGAAAAAGTGATAATATCTGGTCCTTGTTCTGTAGAAAATTATGATATTATGAAGACAATTGCTAAAGAGCTAAAAAATATGGGAGTACATATTTTAAGAGGAGGAGCCTTTAAACCTAGAACATCTCCTTATGATTTTCAAGGTTTAAAATATGAGGGAGTAAAAATTCTTCATGAAGTGGGAAAAGAATTTAATATGCCTATAGTAACAGAAATAATGGATGCAAGAGATATTGAAAAATGCATAGATTATATAGATATGATACAAGTAGGCTCAAGAAATATGTATAACTATACATTGCTTAAAGAATTAGGAAATTGTAAATTACCTATACTTTTAAAAAGAGGAATGAGTGCTACATTAGCAGAATGGTTAAATGCTGCAGAATATATTATGTCCAGTGGAAATAAAAACATAGTGCTTTGTGAAAGAGGAGTTAGAACCTTTGAAACTTATACCAGAAATACTTTAGATTTAAATGCTGTAGCAGTGGTAAAAGAAAGATGCAGAATACCAATAATTGTAGATCCTAGTCATGGAACAGGCAGAAGAGAATTGGTAGAAAGAATGTCTCTAGCAGGCATTGCTGCTGGAGCTGATGGTGTTATGATAGAAAGTCATATATATCCAGATAAGGCTATTTCTGATTCAAAACAAACTGTATCTATGGATACAATGAGATCTATAGTTTCAAAAATTAATGAAATAAAAGATATTTTTTAGGAGATATGACTATGGATTTAATAATTGAAGGATATAAGAAATTTAAAGATTTGATTATTAAAGTACCAGGAGATAAGTCTATTGCTCATAGAGCGTTAATAATTGGATCTATACCAAAAGGAAATTACAAAGTTTATAACTTTCCACTTGGTGAAGATTGTTTATCAACAGTTCAATGTATGCAGGCATTAGGTGTTACCATTACTTTACATGAAAATGAACTTTCTGTAATTTCTCCAGGATATAAAAATTTCAATGATAAAGTAGAAGTTTTGAATGTAAACAATTCCGGAACTTCTGCAAGATTATTAAGCGGTCTTTTAAGTGGATGTAATATAGAAACTACATTAATTGGAGATAGTTCTTTAGGTAATAGACCTATGAAAAGGGTAGTAGAACCATTGAAATTAATGGGAGCAAATATTTGTTGTGAAAATAATAAACTTCCTTTAAAATTTGAAAAAAATAGTGGACTAACAGGTATAAGATATGAACTTCCTGTTCCATCAGCACAGGTGAAATCCTGCATTTTAATTGGGGGATACTTATCTAATGGAAAGACAAAGGTCATAGAAAATGTACCTACTAGAGATCATACAGAAAATATGTTTAAATATTTAGGATGTCATATTGAGAAGGAAAAAAACACCATTGCTATAAAAAATTCACCTATGACTTCAAAGGATATATTTGTTCCAGGAGATCCTTCTTCAGCAGCTTTTTTAATTGGAGCAGCTTTACTAGGTAAAGATTCATCCATAAAAATAGAAGATGTGCTGTTAAATAGTGGAAGAATAAAATATATTGAAATTCTTAAAAAAATTGGTGGTAAAATTACCATAAACAATAAAGGATATGTTAATAATGAGCCTATAGGAGATATTATAGTTTATAGCAGTAATTTAAATGGAATAACTGTGGAGAAAGAAGATATACCTAGTATTATCGATGAAATTCCAGTATTGAGCGTAATTGCAGCTTTTAGTAATGGCAAAACTTTATTTAAAGGAGTAGAAGAATTAAAATACAAGGAATGTGATAGAGTAGAAGCTATAGTAAGCAATTTGAAGAAGTTAGGGATAGAAGTATGCTATAAGGATGGTAATATTGAAATAACAGGGAATGATACCTATATTAAAAAAGATGTGTATATAGATAGTTATAAGGATCATAGAATTGCATTGGCATTTTTAATATCAGCTATGAGAAATAGTGGGCTTACAACTATTAATGATTATCAATGTAGTAATGTTTCTTTCCCAAATTCTTTAGTATGCTTTAAAGATATTATAAATATAATTAATGAATTGTAATAAAATTTAGCTATATTGAGAAAATAATTAAGAGTAGTAAATTTATTAGCTTTTATTTAAGGAGTGGAGATAAATGGATAAAACTAACCTTAATTATTTTAAAGATAAGCTGTTAAGAGAAAAAGATAAGGTAAATGAAGTAATAAATCAACTTGAAAGTAATGGAACAGTAAATTCAAATGTAGAAATGTCTTCTGAACTATCACATTATGATAATCATGGAGCAGATACAGCAGGGAATTTATTTAATGTGCAAAGAGATATGGCTCTTAAAGATAATGAGGTAAGTATATTAAATAAAATAGATAATGCACTTAAGAGCATAGATAGTGGAGAATACGGTTACTGCAAAAGATGTAAAAAGCCTATACCAAAAGGCAGGTTAGAATTTATTCCTTATGCTGAATATTGTGTACAATGTCAAAATGATATAAACGATTCTGTTCCAGATGACATTAACAATAGACCTGTTGAAGAGAAGGTATTAGGACTTCCATTTAGATATGGTTTTAATGATAACACATCTTTGGTAGGTTTTGATGGTGAAGATAGCTATCAATCTGTTGCTAGGTTTAATGCTATGGATAATGTTTATGATGAAGATTATGATGATGACAATTATTATGTAGATCATATGGATTTAATTAGTAATGAACAGTATAAAAATCAATTACCAGACTAAAAATTTATGAAAATAATATTTCTGACAGTACAGCTGTCAGAAATATTATTTTACTCTAGGGGGAGCAGCTATGACTTTGGAATTTATAATTATATTTTTAGGTATAATTTTAGATAGGTTATCTAAAATATGGGCAATTAAAGTGTTAAAAAATAATGAAGGAATAGAGATAATAAGAAATTTCTTTTCTTTTGAGTACTTAGAAAATAGAGGAGCAGCTTTTGGAATATTTCAAAATAAGTTGTGGTTCTTAATAGCATCTACTTTTTTAGTTGTGGGAATTATATTATTTTACTTAATAAAATATAAGCCCAAAGCTACTTTAACTAAAATAAGTTTTGCTATGATAATATCTGGCGCTATAGGTAATTTTTATGATAGAATAATCTATAAATATGTTGTAGATTTTATTTTGATACATTATAAAGATGTGTATCATTTTCCAACATTTAATGTGGCAGACATATTTGTAACTTTAGGAACAATAGGTTTAATAATTTGTATAATAAGGAACGAAGTTTAATGGAAATAGAAAGATTAGAAGTAAAAGAAAATGATGTAAATAAAAGATTGGATGTATTTATCTCAGAAAACCTAGAAGGTAAATCTCGTTCTTATGTCCAAGGATTAATTGAAAAAGAAAAAGTTAAAGTTAATGAAAAATTAAAAAAGAGCAATTATAAGCTCAAATTAGATGATTTGGTTACTGTGGAAGTCCCAGAAGTTACTGCTTTAGAAGTAGAAAAAGAAGATATACCTCTTGATATTCTTTATGAAGATGATGATATTATAGTAATAAACAAGCCTCAAGACATGGTAGTACACCCAGCACCAGGAAATTACAGAGGTACATTGGTGAATGCATTATTATATCATTGTAAGAATTTATCAGGAATAAATGGTATTATAAGACCAGGGATAGTACACCGTATAGACAAAGATACTTCAGGAATATTGGTTATAGCTAAAAATGATAATGCTCACAATAAACTAGCTGAGCAGCTTAAAGAGCATACCATGACAAGAACCTATTATGCTCTAGTAGAAGGAAAATTAAAAGAAGACAGCGGTACTATACATACTTTAATAAACAGACATCCTGTAGAAAGAATAAAGATGGCTGTGGTAAAAAATAATGGAAAAGAAGCCATAACTCATTATAAGGTTTTAGAAAGATTTAATCATTATACCTTAGTAAAATGCAATTTAGAAACAGGAAGAACCCATCAAATCCGTGTACATATGGCATATATAGGTCATCCCTTAGTAGGAGATACAGTATATGGATTTAAAAAGCAAAAGTTTAAATTACAAGGACAAGTATTGCATGCTAAGGAATTAGGATTTATACATCCTACCAAAAATCAATATATGAAATTTGATTCAAATATACCAGAGTATTTTGAGGAGTTACTTGAAAAATTAAGAAAAAGTGATATATGAGGAGTGATTGTTGTGGAATTTAAATCTGTATTATTAGATAAAACGGCAATAAAAAGAACTTTGACGAGAATATCTCATGAAATAATTGAAAAAAATAAAGGAATTGATAATTTAGTGTTAGTAGGCATAAAAAGCAGAGGAGTGCCTATAGCTGAAAGAATCGCAGATTTAATCGAAGTTTTTGAAGGAACAAGATTAGAGGTTGGAAGTGTAGATGTAACCTTATATAGAGATGATTTAACAGAAATTTCTCCAGAACCTAGATTAAATGATAAAAATATAAATGTACCTATTGAAGGTAAAAAAATAATCTTGGTAGATGATGTTTTATA
Organism: Clostridium faecium; assembly: GCF_014836835.1. GTDB lineage: Bacteria > Bacillota > Clostridia > Clostridiales > Clostridiaceae > Clostridium_J > Clostridium_J faecium. The sequence continues at coordinate 60,953 of NZ_JACSQB010000038.1, forward strand.
TACAGGAAGAACTGCAAGAGCTGCTATAGATGCTATAATTGACCTTGGAAGACCAGAAATGATTCAATTAGCAGTTTTAGTGGATAGAGGACATAGAGAGCTGCCAATAAGAGCAGATTATGTTGGAAAGAACATACCTACATCAAGAAAAGAAATTATATCTGTTATGATTGAGGAAATTGATGGAGAAGATGCAGTAAAAATTTTAGAAAGCTAGGAGAAAATGTATGATGTATACAATTGTTGCCACTACTACCTTTGGATTAGAAGCTATAACTGCTAAGGAGCTTAAAGCTTTAGGCTATGAAGATTTAAAGGTGGAAAATGGAAAAGTAACTTTTGAGGGAGATGAAATGGATATTGCTATTTGTAATATTCACCTTAGAACTGCTGAGAGAGTGTTTATAAAGATGGCAGAATTTAAAGCCACAACCTTTGAAGAACTTTTTCAAGGTACTTTAAAGGTAAATTGGGGAGATTTGATACCACAAGATGGAAAGATGCACGTAATAGGAAAATCAGTTAAATCAACCTTATTTAGTGTGCCAGATTGCCAAAGTATTGTTAAAAAAGCTGTAGTAGAAAAAATGAAGAGTAAATATAATACTGATTGGTTTAGTGAAGATGGACCAATATATAAAATAGAGATAGCTTTGTTAAAGGATATAGCTACTCTTTCAATAGACACTTCAGGATTAGGTCTGCATAAAAGAGGATATAGAGAAAATGCAGGATCAGCACCACTTAAAGAGACCTTAGCTGCAGCTATGGTTTTATTGAGCAAATATGATGGATCAAGAATTTTAGCTGATCCTTTTTGTGGGTCCGGAACTATTGCAATAGAAGCAGCTATGATTGCTAGAAATATTGCACCAGGAGTGAATAGAAGTTTTGAAAGTGAAAACTGGCCTAATTTTGATAAGGAAATTTGGGATCAAGTTAGACAAGGTGCTAAAAGTGCAGAAAATAATAAGGAAATTGAAATTTTAGCTTCTGATATAGATGGCAGGGTATTGAGAACAGCCATGAATAATGCAATTAAGGCTGGAGTAAGTGATTGCATAAAATTTCAAAAGATTCCTATGCAGAGTTTTAGTTCTAAGAAAAAGCGTGGAATAATAATCACAAATCCTCCTTATGGTGAAAGACTTTTACAAGAGGATGAAGTTAGAAACTTATATATTGACTTTTCAAAAGTATATAATAATTTAAATGATTGGTCATGTTACATACTCACTTCCTATGGAGATTTTCAAAAATGTTTTGGAAAGAAAGCAGATAAAAATAGAAAGCTATATAATGGAAGAATATTATGCTATTATTATCAATACAACATATAAAAAGTGGTGATTAAATGTCACCACTTTTTTTATATGGATAAGTTATCTTAAAAGTTAAGTGAATTGTACATTGTGAACTGTGAACTGAAATTCTTTATTCCATACTTTTTAAATTTAATTGTTTTGGTGTTACATATATGGTTTTATTGGTATAATAAATTACCATACCTGGTTTAGCACCAGAGATTTTTTTTACGTTTTTAACTTCTGTATAATCTACTGGCACATTAGAAGAGTTTTTAGCTTTACTATATAAGGCTGCTAAAGTTGCAGCTTCTAAAATAGTATTTTCAGGTATATCTCCGTTATTCTTAATAATTACATGAGAACCAGGAATATTCTTAGTATGAAGCCAGATATCGTTTTTATTTGCAAATTTTAATGTTAAATAATCGTTTTGAATATTGTTTTTGCCTATATAGATATCTATATTATCGCTAGATATAAAATGCATAGGTTTTGAAACCTTATTTTTTTTATTTTTATGTGACTTTTTAAAAGCTATATATCCAGTTTCAACTAATTCATTTTTAATATCTTCAATTTCAGTATAATTATCTGCATTATGTATGTTAGATAATACAGATTGAAGATATTCCTGTTCTTCTAGTGCAAGTTTTATTTGAATTTTTGCATTTTCTTCAGATTTTTTTAGTTTATTATATTTTTTAAAATAGTTTTGAACATTTTCAGAAGGAGTTTTATGTTCATCTAATTCTATAGTAATATATTCATTATTTTCACTATAATAATTTAGTACATCAATAGATTTGTCTCCTTTTTTTATTGCATAAATATTTGCAGTTAATAGTTCACCATATAAATTAAGTCTTTGTTTATCTTTGCACTGTTCTAAAGTTTCATTGAGTATATTTAATTTTTTACTAACTCTATCTAAATTATTGTTAACAATTTTTTGTAAATCATGGCTTCTAGCATTTAACCTATCAGATTTATCTTTTTCAAAATAAAAATCTTCTATAAGTTTTGATGGCGATTCATATTTTCTTAAATTAAAGCCATCATTTAAAAGCTCTTTAAAAGTTATACAGTGAAAATCTTTAAGAATTCCGTCCTTATCATAGGAACCTAAAGTATAATTGTTAGTTTTAACATAGTTAAAGAATGTTAATATATATTCATATATTTTTTCTAAGTTAGTTATGTCAAATTCAATGTTATCTTTTTTTAAACCATAAACTATTTCAGAAGAAAGTCCAGCACTTACACCAGTAAAAATATTGGTAAAAAATTTTTTATCAAAATCTTTATTTGAGTATTTTTCTTTAACTTTTCTTATAAAATCCTCTTTTTTAAAGTTAAAAGCATTTAATTTTTGAGAAGCTGGAGGATATTTGTATTCAACTCCTGAGTATAGTATTCTGTAGGTGTTAATATCTGGAGTAATATGTTTAATGCTGTCCATTACTATATTATCTCTTTGTCTTACTAAACTTATATTACTATGTCTTCCCATTATTTCTACAATAAGACTATATCTACTATTAAAGCCTAATTCATCTGTGCTTTCAAAATCTAAAACTACAATTCTATCACTTTCAATTTGTTTTATATCAACCAATACTGCAGTATTTAAATATTTTCTAAGAACCATACAGAACATAGGTGCTTTTAAAGGATTCTCTTTTAAGTTATTAGTTATTTGTAGTCTTGGATAATTAGAACTAGCACTTATGAGCAGTTTTTTTGATTTTCTATCTTTTTTAAAAGTTAATATAACTTCATCTTTTTCTGGTTGGTTTATTTTTTCTATTCTTCCATTTATAAACTCTGTTTGTAATTCATGAAGTATACTGTGTAAATAAATTCCATCTAATGCCATATAAATCTTCCTTTCTATATGGAATTTTTTAATTATGTATAGTATAGCATTAATACCAAGTATTGAAAATATTAATATATTTTTATATTATTTATGATAAAATAACATTATAAATCCTAGAAGAGATTTAGAAATTTTATATTTAAATTTTAAAGGTGGTAATGAATTTGAGGTTAAACTTTATAAAAATGCATGGGGCAGGAAATGATTTTATAGTTTTTGAGGATTTTGAAAATAAATATAAAGATTTAGGAACTTTGGCTAAAAAACTTTGTGATAGACATTTTGGAATTGGGGGAGATGGAATATTAGTAGCTAGAGAAAGTGATATTTCTGATATAGAGATGATAATAATAAATGCAGATGGTTCATATGCCTCAATGTGCGGCAATGGAATAAGATGTTTTGCTAAATTTGTTTATGAAAATGGATATGTTAATAATGAAAAAATAAAAATTCAAACAGGGGATGGAATAAAAGAAGCAATATTAACTTTAGAAGATGACAAAGTCAGTGAAGTTACAATAAATATGGGTATACCATCTTTTAATCCTATAGATTATTACGGAAATAGTAAAGAAGAAATTGTAAACAAATTAATCAATATTAGTGATAAAAAGTATAAGATTACTTCTATGCTTATGGGAGTGCCTCATACTGTAATTATAGATAAAATTAATAACTATGATGTAGAAGAAGGAAAGCTTATAGAAAAGTTTGAACTATTTTCCAAAGGTACAAATGTTAATTTCTGTGAAGTTAAAAATAGAAATCACGTAATAGTTAAAACATGGGAAAGAGGTGCAGGAGCTACATTGGCTTGTGGAACAGGAAGCTGTGCTTCAGTAATTGCCTGCAATAAATTAAACTTAGTAGATAATAAAGTTAAAGTAACTATACCCGGTGGGGAACTTACTGTTGAAATTACCAATGATGGAATTATGATGACAGGACCAGCAGAGGTAGTATTTAAAGGTGAAATATAAAAAAGGAGTTCAGCGAACTCCTTTTTTATATTTATAATTGTGAATATTTTTCAGTTATCACTGAGAAGTTTAGAATTTATTTTGTAGCAGCAAACAGTGTTCGCCATATAAATAGCAAAAAAACTTAGAGATTTATCTACATAAAAAGTTATTTACAAAAAATTCATAAATTTATAGAGTAAATTTATGAATTACGGACAACATTAAAAGTAAGAACTGACAAAAAGTAGGTGATTTTATATGGAAGAATATATTGTAGATTTAAAAAATATGGAAATTGATATTGATTTAATCAATATTCTTCCGAAAGAATTTGCACTAAAATATAAATTAATTCCTTATAAATTGGAAAAAGATATACTTTACATAGCCTCCGGTGAAGAACTAGAACCATCAGTAATAGAAGAATTAAAATTTATTACTCTCAAAAATATAAGACAAACTAAAGTTAATGTAGAAAGTATAGTAAATTTTATTAACTATTATTATGATAAAGAAAAAGCACATAAAACACTAAAAATGATAAAAAGAAATAATATTATTAAACTTACAGATAAAGAAGAAGAAGCTCCAGCAGTAGTTATATTAAATTCCATAATAAAAGAAGCAATAAGTAAGAAGGCCAGCGACATACATTTAGAACCTTTTAAAAAAGCTGTAGCAGTGAGGATACGAGTAAATGGGGACTTAATAAAAATAGAAGAATTCCCTATGGAGATATATGAAAATATTACTTATAGGATAAAAATTATATCTAATATGGATATAAGTCAAAAATTGCTTCCACAAGATGGGAAAATAAGCTTTAATGCAAATGATATGAATTATGATTTAAGAGTGGCTTCACTGCCTACAGTAAATGGAGAAAAATTTGTAATAAGAATACTATATAAAAATGATGAAATATATAATCTTAATGGTTTGGGATTTAAGGATGAAGATAACAAAATATTAAAGAAAATATTAAAATCCAGCAATGGAATGGTTTTGCTAACAGGACCTACTGGCAGCGGTAAGACCACAACTTTATATTCTATGCTACTAGAAATAAATAGAGATAACAAAAACGTTGTAACTGTTGAAAATCCTGTGGAATATGAGGTGGATAAAATTAATCAAGTAAATATTAATAATAGTTCAGGACTGACTTTTAGTAAATCACTAAGGACAATACTACGTCAAGATCCAGATATTATTATGGTAGGAGAAATAATTGATGAGGAAACTGCACATATTGCAATAACATCTTCTCTTACAGGTCACTTGATATTATCTACGCTCCATTGTAATGATACTGCTAGTTCTATTATTCGTTTAGTAGACATGAAAATACCTAAATATTTAGTTGTAGATTCGTTAGTAGCAGTAATTTCACAAAGATTAGTTAGAAAAATATGCAGTAATTGTAAAATAACTTATAATCCTACTATTGAAGAGAAGGAAGATTTGAATTTACATGATGAAAGTAAATTATTTAAAGGTAAAGGTTGTTCAAAATGTAATTATACAGGATATATTGGCAGGCAAATGGTGTATGAAATGATAATTATCACTGAAGAGCACAAAAGATTAATAATCAACTTTAATGATGTGAATGAACTTAGAAAGTACAGTTTTAATGAGAATAATAAATGCTTAAAAGAAAAGCTTAAAGCTTTAGTGGTAGAAGGAGTAACTACTTATGAAGAATATATAGCTAATTTGCAGGTAGTTATTTAAAAATTGATGAGGTTTAATTATGAAATATAGGTTTATTGCTAAAGACTTAAACAATAATACTATTAGAGGATATGAATTTGGTGAGAACAATATAGAACTTTTAAGAAAATTGAAAAAGAAAAAATTGTTTTGTATTAAATATTTTGAAGTTAAGGATTTACCTATTGAAAAATTTTCTTTGGTTTCATACAAGGACATTGCAATGTTTTGCAAACATATGTCTTTATCTATAAAATCAGGAATGAATTTTATAGATATTTTAAACTTATTGATTTACAAAACATCAAATAAGAGCTTAAAAGGAAGTTTAAATGAAATAAAAAATGATGTCAAAAATGGAAATAGTTTATATGATTCCATGAAAAATTATCCTAAGATCTATCCTAAATTACTTATAAATATGGTTAGATTAGGACAGGAAAGTGGAAATTTAGATGAAATTTTTACTAATCTCCATGATTATTACTTAAGTAGATATAAAATAAAAAAGAAAATTACATCTTCATTAATATACCCATTGATAATTCTTATTTTAGGAGTAGTTGTACAGTTGTTTTTTATGACAAGATTATTGCCGCAGTTTATAAGTCAATTTGAAGTGGGTAGTGGTGAGTTACCTGGTATTACAATGTTTTATTTAAAATTCAGTAATTTTTTAATAGCCCATAAGTTTCTGCTACTAATGATGTTTTTAGTTATTGGAATTGTTTTAATAATTAAAAGTAGTTCTATATTAAAAAATAAAGCTGTATCAAAACTTATTATAAAAATACCACTTGTAAGAAACTTTATAACAAAAAGGTTTCAAGAAAGTTTTAGCAGTAATATGTATCTTCTTTTAGAAAGTGGAATTAATTTAGTAAAAGTTTATGAAATAGCAATTAGCTGTACTAATAACAGCTATATAAAAGAAAAATTGAGTAATTCATTAAAGGTTTTAAAGTTAGGTAATAGTTTGAGCAGAAGCTTAAGCACTGTTGAGATATTCCCTGAATCTTATATTAATATTATTTCAATAGGAGAAGAAAGTGGAAATTTGAAACAGAGCTTTAAGACTTTGAAGGATATATTGGAAGATGAAATAAATGATTTTTTAGAAAAATTGATTTCTATAACTCAGCCTGCAGCAATAATTTTAGTGGGATTATTGGTGGGAACAGCTATAATAGCTATGCTTATGCCAATGTTCACTTTACTAGAAAATGTAGTATAAATGAGGAGTTTTTATGAAAAATGTTTATGCTTCACGGAAAAAAGGTTTTTTATTAATTGAACTTGTTTTAGTAATAGGTATTATTTCTATAATACTATCAATAGGAATCATATCTTTTAAATTTTTAAGGAAATATGAAAATCAAATATCAATTGAACATTATAGCAATGAGATAGTAAATTTTATAAATTATAATAAAAGCTATAGCAGAAAAAATTATAATGATGTGATTATATATATAGATAGAATTAGAAATGAAATATCATCCTTTCATAATACTAAGTTAGTATGTAAATTAAAATTACCGGAAAATATCAAAATAGCTTTTTTTAATCAAGAATCTATTAAAATAAATAAGTTTGGATATAGTAGCAGTGCATTTACACTGGAAATCAAAGATGATAGTGGTAATATAAATACAATTACAATGTTGGTGGGAACAAATTATGTCAATATCAAAAGGTAAAAATGGATTTATTTTATTAGAATTAGTCGTTTCAATGACTTTGCTGCTTTTAATATGCACTGCAGTTTTTCAAACTATTGTAGTCAGTAATAAAGTTTCCAATATTAATGAAGAAAAAAGTAGTGTTGTTAAAATGATGTATGAGATAGAAAAAATAGTTTTATATAATTCAGATTATGAAGAATTTATAAGAATTGAGGATAAAGAAGTATATATAACTAAAGATAAATTAGAAAATTATTATAAGGGAAATTTTTCAGATGTTATTCAATATAACAATCCTAACAATGAAAAATATGTATGTTTAAAAGCAAAAAAACATGAGGATATAGTAAAAATAACATTGATAGGATATTTTAAGGAAGGTGAAATGCCTATTGAATATATTTTTTACAAAGGTAACTACTAAAAAGGTTAGAGGTCATGGACTATTAGAATTGATAGTTGCAGTAACCATAATAACTATCGTGTTTTCAGGACTTATAGCTTCTTTTGCTGCCGTAAATAAATTTTTCTATAAAGACACAAAAGAAATGAGAGAAAAAGTTGATTTAGAAGAAGCCTTGTATTTTATAGAAAATCAAATTTATGTTCAAAGTAAAAGTATAAAACCTATGGATGATAGGGTGATTTTATATATGAAAGATAGTTCAACGGTTAAAGCAATAAAATTAATAGGAAATAACTTATATATGCTCAATGGAGATGAGGAGAGTTTGCCTTATGATAGTGGATATAAGAATTATATAGTTAAGGATATAAAAGAGTTTCGTATAAAGGTTGTAGGTAAGATTTTATATTTAGATTTAGAAAGTATAAATGGAGTGAAAACTAAAGGATGTTATTTAATAAGAGGTTAAAGAAAAAAGGTTTTATGATAATTCCTGTTATAATAATAGGAACCATAATTATTACTTTAAGTAGTTATATTTTTCAGCAAAAAATGCTGAATTTAAAATATGAAGATAATAATAATAATTATATGTTAAGAGAAAAAACAGATGAAAAATATAGAGAAATACTAC
>NZ_JACSQB010000078.1 GCF_014836835.1 Clostridium faecium
CTCAAATGCTTATCAAAAATAAAAACTAAATAAATTTAATTATTACAAATATGAAAATTATGACATAATAAAGATAATGTGATATATGAAAAACTTTAAAAGCGATAATTAAATCTCGCAAGAATATAAATAAGATTATTTTAAAAGGTTAGTAAAGTTAGTTTATAATATTAAAACAAAGAAAGTTTTTTACCTACTTAAAAAAGTAATATACTTATTTTTAACAAACACATCATTGTAGCAAAATCAAATATTTGTTATACTTTACATAAGGTAAGATTTATTTTATAAATATATTTTAAAAGTGATGGGAGGCGTACTTATGAGTAACTTAAAAGGCACAAAGACTGAAAAAAATTTAATGGAAGCATTTGCAGGGGAGTCACAAGCTAGGAATAAATATACTTACTATGCTTCAAAGGCAAGAAAAGAAGGATATGTACAAATAGCAGAATTATTTGAAGAAACTGCTGGAAATGAGAAAGAGCATGCTAAGATATGGTTTAAACTATTGCATGATGGCATTGATGATACAATAGCAAATTTAAAAGATGCAGCTGCTGGAGAAAATTATGAATGGACAGATATGTATGCTAGATTTGCTAAAGAAGCTAAAGAAGAAGGATTTGACAAAATTGCATTCCTTTTTGAAGAAGTTGGTAAAATAGAAAAAGAGCATGAAGCTAGATATCTTGCACTTCTTAAGAATTTAGAAGAAGGACAAGTATTCAAAAAAGAAGAAAAAGTTGTTTGGAAATGTTCAAACTGCGGATATATTTATGAGGGAGAACAAGCTCCACAAGTATGTCCAGTATGTGCTCATCCACAAGCTTATTTTGCTATAGAAGCTAAAAATTACTAATTAATTATACACTAGAATTAAACCCCTATGATTTTCATAGGGATTTTTTTCTTATTAAGCATGAGGTATATTTGTATGATTTGATATTTCAGAGTTAGTTGTACATAAATCTTCTACAGATAGGTCATGAATATCACTATGACCAGATATTCTAGCAAAGGTCTTTAATTCTTCTAAAGTAGCATTTAAAAAATTAGTTACTCGTTTAGCACTTTTTTCTATATTAAATCTACTTCTTAAATTTTCATCTTGAGTTGCACAGCCTACAGGGCATTTTCCACCGTTACAAATACGATATTGCTGACAAGCAGCTGCCATCATAGCAGAACTTCCAATTGCTACAGCGTCAGCACCCATTGCTATTGCTTTTGCAAAATCTGGAGATACTCTAAGACCACCTGTAATTACTAAGTCTATATCAAGATTATGCTCAGTAATATATTTTTTAGCTCTATATAATGCAAATATAGTTGGTACTGAAGTTGCATCTCTAAGTAATTTAGGGCTGGCACCTGTTGCTCCTCCACGTCCATCAATTGTGATAAAGTCTGGTTTTGCATAAGCTATAAATTCCATATCTCTTTCAATGTGTCCTGCTGCAATTTTTATTCCTATTGGTCTTCCATCGGATAAATCCCTTAAATCATCTACTAATTTCTTAAGATCCTCTTTTGATTTAATCTCTTCAAAACGAGAAGGACTTATTATATCTTCTCCCATAGGTTTATTTCTAATTTTAGCTATTTCTTCTGTAACCTTTTCTGCAGGAAGATGACCTCCCATTCCTGGCTTGGTTCCTTGTCCAATTTTTATTTCTATCGCATCAGCTCGTTTTAAATTTTCTGATGTAACGCTGTATTTATTAGGCACATATTCAAATATGTATTTATAAGAAGCATCAATTTCTTCAGGTAAAATGCCGCCTTCACCACTACACATAGCAGTTTTATTTTCTGCTGAACCTTTAGCTAAAGCAATTTTTAATTCTTTTGATAATGCACCAAAAGACATATGTGTAATGTAAACAGGACTTTCAATTACCATAGGCTTTTTAGCTTTTTTACCTATGATAGTTTGTGTGTTTACAGGAGCATGCTCATCTAAAGGAAATGGGTTTAATTGAGCTCCTAAAATTAAAATATCATCCCAAGAAATAATAGGTAACTGTGTTTTCATAGGAGCTATAACAGGTTTTCCTGTTTTAGCCATCTCATGTATAATAGACATATGTCTTTCTATTTCATCACTAGGTCTTGTATATTCCCCTAAATAATCTAATGGATCTGTAGCAGTTTCCTTTTCAGTAGATGACTTGGTTTCAGATTTATCATCATTAATTTGTTCAAACATATTTTTTGGAGCAGAACATAGAGGACATACCCAACTATCATCTAATTCTGCAAAGGACTTATCATTATTTGATTCGTCATAAACATAACCACAAATACTGCATTTATACATTTTCATCTCATATCCCTACTTTCTTTATAATTAAACTATAATATTATATTATTATAACATAGTTTAACTATAAATCTTGTAATACCAACAGCTTTATAGTAATATTGGCGAAAATAAGCTTTAATTTTTACGTTTAAAAAGTATAGAGACTAGAGGATAAAAATTCATCATAGAGATATGGTGACTTTTATATTTCCGGTAATTAAAGATAAGATGATATTATACAATTTGGAAATAAAATGATAATATAAATTTAAAATTATAATTAGAAGAAATTATGTTTGATAATAGATTTTAGACAGGAGTGTTCTTATGAATAAAACTATTGGAATATTAGCTCATGTAGACGCAGGAAAAACTACATTTTCAGAGCAGATACTTTATCATACCCACAGTATAAAAGAAAGAGGGCGTGTAGATCATAAAAATGCTTTTTTAGATAACAATGAAATAGAGAGGGAGAGAGGTATAACTATATTTTCTGACGAAGGAAGTTTTACTTATAAAGATGATAAATATTTTTTAGTGGATACTCCTGGCCATATAGATTTTTCCTGTGAGATGGAAAGGGCTATAGCAATTATGGATTATGCAGTGATAATAATAAGTGCAGTAGAAGGAGTACAAGGACATACAGAAACAGTTTGGCAGCTCCTTAGAAAATATGAAGTACCTACCTTCTTTTTTATAAATAAAACTGACAGAGAAGGTGCAGATACTGAGAAAGTATTAAATGAAATAAAAGAAAAATTATCAATGGACACATATTTTATTGATAAACCTTTATGTGAACAGAATATGAAAGAGGAACTTATTGAATTTATTGCTGAAAGAGATGATATGCTTTTTAACATTTATTTAGAAGGTGGGTATGAGCCTAAATTATGGCTGAATACTATAAGGAACTTAATAAAAGAAAATGAGATATTTATTTCTTTTAGTGGCTCTGCACTTTTAGATATTGGAATAGAGGAATTTATAGAAAGTTTACATACTCTCACTTATACAGAATATAAAAAAGATGGGGAATTTAGTGGGTTTGTATATAAAATACGTCATGATGAAAAAGGCATGAAAATTACTTATATAAAGGCTTTAACTGGAACTTTGAAAGTGAGAGATGAAGTATATTATGAAGTTGATGGAGCAAAAATCACTGAGAAAGTCAGCCAAATAAGAAAGTATAATGGAAATAAGTTCAAATCAGTAGAAGAGGGAAATGCAGGAGAGATTTTTGCAGTAACTGGATTATCAAAGGCTAAAATTGGGGAATATCTAGGAGAAAGAAAAAAAGAGAGGAGTTATAAAATCTCACCTACACTAAAGTCTAAAGTAATATTTTCAGAAGAGTTAAATGTAAAAGAAGTATTGCAGTGCTTTAGAATATTAGAGGAAGAAGATCCTTCTTTAAATATCATATGGAATGAAAAACTAAAGGAAATTCAAGTTCATATTATGGGAACTATTCAGTTAGAAATTTTGAAAAAGAATATAGAAAATAGGTTTAATATGACCATAGATTTTGGTCCTTGTGAGATTCTTTATAAAGAAACTATAGGGAGTACTGTTTTAGGCTGTGGACATTTTGAACCACTAAAACATTATGCAGAAGTACACCTTAAATTGGAGCCAGGAGAAAGAGGCAGCGGAATAGTTTTTGAAAATCTATGTCATACAGATGATTTATCTACAGGGCATCAAAATCTTGTTTTATCGCATATATTTGAAAGAGATCATAATGGAGTAATCACAGGATCACCAATGACTGATTTAAAAATTACACTATTAACAGGAAGAGCACATAACAAACATACTAGTGGAGGAGATTTTAGAGAGGCTACATATAGGGCATTGAGACAAGGATTAGAGAAAGCAGAAAATATACTGTTAGAGCCTTATTATAATTTTAAATTTGAAGTAGGATTGGATGAGGTAGGAAAAATTATATCAGATATACAAAGACTAAATGGAACATTTGAAGGACCAGAAAGTTTTAATGACAGAGCTGTAATAAAAGGACGGGGTCCTGTATCTACATTTATGGATTACCCTCTAGAATTTATAGCTACAACTAAAGGGAAAGGCAGATATACATTCATTTTTGAGGGATATGATATATGTCACAACACTGAAGAGGTAGTTAAGATGATAGCATATGATAAAAATGCTGACAGTGATTACACATCAAATTCCATATTTTGTTCAAAAGGACAAGGGTATGTAGTAGAAGGACAAGAAGCAGAAAAATATATGCATTGTGAGGTTAGAAATACATAAAATTATACAATTCACAATGAAAAATTTAAAATTGATTAATTGTAGCGAGAACAGTGTTCTCCATAATATCTAGATTGATTCCAAATTATTAAATATTGGGAATATAGTTGATATTTTAATAAATAATATTTCGAAATATTATCCTAATGCTAAAATCAATAAATATATTATTATGCCAAATCATATTCACATAATTATGGTGGTGGAATTTTACAAAGGTATATATACTAATGAAAACTGACTAACACTGTTTGCACTTACAATGTTTGCTAGTAATTATATTACCAGATAAAAAAGAACCCAAAAAATAATCCTTTTGGGTTCTTTAATTTATTTTGCTATAGTTTTATTGCTTTGAACTGGCTTGTTTTGAGTTAAGAATTGTAGGTATTTTATTAATACATAGAATACAATTAATACTGCTATTATTTCTTGGCACTTTATAACATATTTTAAAAATCCTATTCCTTTTTCTGCTTTTATTAAAAATCCATTAGTGCTTTTTAGTGCTATTCCACTAATTACCATTGGAAAAGTAAAAGCAGCAAAGCTTGGATAAAATTTTAACTTTAAAAGCTTTGGAAGATTTACTAATACTATTAGATATAATATAAATGATAGTACAGCTAAAATTCCAACAAGGAACATATTTTTTTCACTAAAGGAATTTAAATATGCTACTAAGCAAAGACTAGCAGGAGCAGCAAAAATTGCAATAGTAGGAAGTGCTGGTTCAGGAATTTCTTTAATAGATACTGTTCTATAAATTAAAATAGGAAGCAGTATAATAAAAGATATAAAGGAGAACCAAAAGAAGACTTGTCCTACATTAGCTAATTCAAAAGCTGGAGCAGTTATCCCAGCTGTACCTATTCCTACATACACAACAAAAGTGCTTGGAAATAATTTCTTTATATTAAAATTAAGTACAAACTTTACTGTGTAAAGTAGTATAAGCAGAATATGTATTACAATACCAATAATCCACATAGTACGTCCAATGTTAAAAGATATATCCTTAACATATACAGATAACAACATAATTCCCATAGAATAAGTAGGTATTACACTGGCAATTACAGGATTATTTAAATCTTCTATTACAGCTTTACTATAAAATAAAATTTTAAGAGTTATTAACAGCAAAATTACTGCAGATAATACTCCAAGAAGATTTTTATATACAGGTCCATAAGAAGCTAAAAGATTTCCTAACGCTGCTAAAGATAACATGACTCCAGCTAGAGGCAATGGAATTTTTTTTATAAATTGAGCCATAGAGTTATCCCACCTTACTCATCAATATTTTTAATATTTAATTCTCTAACTATAATCTCAGCTGCTTTTTCTGCCATCTCACCTGTAAATCTTATACATTGAGCTTTGTGTTCACCTGATGCCATATCCATTCCTTTTGTTTGAACACTACAGCATAAGCATTTATTTTTTTGTCTGAAAGAATCTTGAAGTTCATAAGCTAATTCTAAAGCTTTTACACTTCTAGGATCTTTAGGATTGCTTCCTTTAGTTCTTCCAAAGAAATATCCAAGGCATAATACAGCTCCAGTAACAGCTCCACAAGTACATTTTGATTTACCAATACCTACTGGAAAACCTGATGCCATAGCAATCATTTCATCTGGCATATCAATTTCAAAATTTTTCTTAATAGAAGATACTATCGCTTCTGAACAATAAAATTCCCCTTTAGAAAAATGCTCCTCAGCGTCTGATCTTACCTTTTTAATGCTTATTGCATCTACCATAAAAATTAACCCCCTCTTGTTAAAAATTATTATAAGCTCATAAAGATTATAGCATGGTTATTATATTACAGTCTAATTCAGTTTTCAAATAGAACAATTTTCTATATTACTTATGTTAATATATGATGAAATTATATAGAAATATAATTTATTTAATAGACTTTTGTAGCGGCGAACATTGTTCGCCATTTTTGGTGTGTTTAATATTTGAAAATAGGAGTGGATTAGGGGTTGGTGGAGTACTGTTCTCCGCTACAGTTAATCAATTCTCAATTGTATAAAATTTTCCGAGAGGTAAAGGTTTATGAAGGGAGATTTTAGCCAATTTATAATTCACAATTGAATAGAATTGGGAGTATATATGAAGTGAAATATTAAAAGATTCTAATGAATATATATAGAAGATAGACAATTAATCAAGAGAAAAGTAAAATTCCACTCTGTTGGAAACAACTTGGTAACAACTATGTAAGAATTATTAAAAACTTAGTGATAATATTTAAGTTATAGGGTATAAAATAACAAGACTAAATATTAAATTTTAGGTTAGTTTATCTATAGAGTAGGAGGGACGTATTTATGAAAAAGACTAGTATAAAGAAATCGGTGTCATTATTTTTATTATTAATTGTTACTATATCTATGATAGCATGTGAACCAAAAGAAAAAGAGGTAGTAATAGCCCCTGATGTTAGGGTACAGGCTAAAGCAGAAGAAAATAAAGTAAAACAAAGTATGGAGCTTGGAAATAAATATCTGAATGAAGATGATTATGAAAAAGCTATAAAAGCTTACGAAGAATCAATTTTTATGGAGATAAACAATAAAGACACTTATCTTAACATAAAAGATAAGTATATTGAGAAAAAAAGATTTGATGATGCTTATTATATAATAAAATTGGCTATAGAAAATAATGTGGATGTTGATAATATGAAAAATATTCTAGAGGGTATAAAGAAGAACTTTGAGGAAATTAATCTTGAGGATTCAGTAAAGCAAAATAATGGCTATGAATTGCCAAAAGAAACAATGATAAGTATAAATGGTAAAGAGGTAAAGGGAATAATTAAGTGGGAAAATAATAATGTTGATACAAGCACACTAGGAAGTTTTTATTATAAGGGGAATATTGAACAATACGGAAGAACTGTTAACTTTAAATTAAATATAAATCCTATAGTTATAGAAAAGAAAATAGGATGGGTTAAAGAGGTAAATGATAGCTATATATTATTTGATGAAGTAGAATTTTATATGTATGATGAGGCATTAAATGAAGCAATAAAGGACAATAGTAAGAAAGTAACTCGTGATGATGATACTGGAAAGTTATACGTTCCAGATAGTTATTATATAAGAGATAATAGTAAGGAAATAACAACTTATACCATTGATGAGAATACAGCTTTTGAAATATGCAAATATTTACTTAGAGAGGTACCTAATGCTTCAGAAGTAGAGATGGTATCTTATGAAATTTTAAAGAAAGCAGTTGATGATTATTATGAAAGAGGACTATTATGCTGGATATATATTGAGGATAATAAAATAACAAAAATAGAACAGCAATATATTCCATAAAATTAAAAGTTTAATAAGTTCAAGTGTTATAGTGTTATGGATAAATAAAAGCATAAAATGATTTGTTTATATAAATCATTTTATACTTTTATTTTTTCTAAATTGAGAGTCATAGAAGGGTGTTAAGTTAATTATTTTCTACTATTTTTTAACTTAATTTGAAGTTAAAAACATTGATTGCATAATAATTTTGTGTTAAATTTATGTATTATATAAAAATAGTATTAGAGCTTATTGTATTATCCATATAATATTGGTATAATACAATGAGTAAAGTTTTATGATAAGCTTTACCATTGTTATAATGTGGGTTAATTTATTTTTAAACGAAAGAACAACTAATTCATTCATATCTTGATATTTAAAAAATGGGAGTAATGTATATGAAAGAATTTAGTATTAGCACAAATGTGTATTTTGGAGAAGGATCTTTAGATAAACTAAAGGAGATTAATGGTAAAAGAGTACTTATAGTATGTGATAAATTCATGGAAGTTTCAGGTATGGCTGCAAAAGTGCAAGAAAAACTTTCAAACTGTGAAGTAGCTATATACAGTGATATTGTACCTGATCCATCTGTAGAAGTTGTTGCTGCTGGTATTAAAAAATTACAAAGTTGTAATGCACAAATTATAGTAGCTCTTGGTGGAGGTTCCTCAATTGATGGAGCTAAGGCAATTAAAGAATATGCAAAAAGAATTACTGGAGGAGAATCTTCTATAGAAGAATTTTATGCTATACCTACTACAAGTGGTACAGGTTCAGAAGTAACTGAATATGCAGTAATTACAAACAAACAAGAAGGATTAAAGCATGCACTTACAGATAAATCTCTTCTTCCAAATGTTGCTATTCTTGATCCAGAATTAGTTAAATCTGTACCTAAAGCTATAACTGCTGATACAGGAATGGATGTAATAACACATGCTATAGAAGCTTATGTTTCAAAAAATGCTACTGATTTTTCAGATGCACTTGCAGAAAAGGCATTAACTTTAGCATTTAGATTTTTACCACAAGCTTATGCTGATGGAAATGATATAGTTGCAAGAGAAAAACTTCACAATGCATCATGCCTTGCTGGTATGGCATTTAATGCAGCTGGACTTGGAATTACTCATAGTTTAGCTCATGCTGTAGGAGGAAAACTACATATTTCTCATGGAAGAAGTAATGCAATTATACTTCCACATGTAATTGAATATAATGCAAATTTAAATAAAGAAACTTTCCGTGCTGAATATAGCATAGCAGCTAAAAAATATCAAAGACTTGCTAAAATATTAAATTTACATGCACCAAATGTAAATATTGGTGTTAATAATTTAATTAGAAGTATTGTAGAACTTCAAAAAACATTGATGATTCCAACAACATTAAAAGAGCAAGGTGCTGATATGGAATTAGCTCAAGCATCAAGGAAAGAAATTATTAATGCTGCTCTTAAGGATGTATGTACAACAGTAAATCCTAGAGAAGTAACAGAAGAAAATTTATCACAAATATTAGATAAATTTTTTGAGTAAAAATATTGTATTATGAACCACTCGCTATGGGTGGTTTTTTTATGTTTAAATTTCCAGTTAAGTTGAAAAAATATGTATGATAAAATATAATTTAAACTATGCTTTAAAAAATATGCTTTGAATTATAAAAAAAAAGAGGTGTTTCATATGGCAGAAGAACTATATTCTATAGGCAAAGTAGGGGAAATATGTAAAATAACCAAAAAAGCACTACGGTTTTATTAGGAGCGCAGCTACTGCAAAATGAACACTTGTGACTTTAGTCATGAAATGAAATTTTGTGTGGCTTGAAAAGCCAAAACTGCGTAATTAGTAAGTCTGTTGAGAAATTAGCAGATAGAGGATGGGTGTAATCCCCAATCCCAACGAAGAAACTGAATTGCTGGAAAGTCTTAAAGCGAACTGAACCACAACGTAGAGATGAAACAAACTCAAGCGTGAAGGTGGCGAAAGCAGAAAAAATCAGTTCGATGGTGCAAGGTTAAATCCTAAACACACTACAACAATAGACAATCAGCAGCCAAGCTCCAAATAGGAGAAGGTTCAACGACTATTCCTCTTGAGGGAAGTAGGGAGAAGCCTCCCGAAGTGGTTTCGCCTAACCCACTGTAAAAAGTGGTATGGATAAGATATAGTCTGTGCTTGCGTGAGAGCGTAAGAAGTTCATAAGAGAACTGCATAGGAAGTAGCGAGCCTATGTGAACGACAACCTCCAAAAAATGATTGAAAATCAGGGCTCACAACAGACGTGACCAGATAATCTCTACTATTATTTTTTTTATTAGAATGTATAATTTTTACTGAAATGCGATGCAATTACTTTATTACCTTCTAAAAGACGGTTTTACAACGGTTGTCATTAGATTTGCGCCATTGAATGAGAAAAAGTTAACAATTCTGTATAGTCAACAACTTAAGAAAACGCACAAAAAAGTTGAAATCACCATTCTAATAAAAAGTAGTTTTGTGTCCTTAGATGGACTATATAGTAGAGGCGAACTGGACACGCCTGTAAGAATAAGGATTTCCTGGGAAGAAGTATCCTAGCATAACTAAGAAATCAAACTTTTTAAGAGAACCTTCTGATTTTAGTCGTGGTAGGTTCAGGATGAAAAGAATATATTATCTCCTGATAAAGTATCTGATGAAAATGGGTATAGATATTACAGCAAAAAAACTTTATTATCTGTACCGGTTATAAAGTATTATAAACAAAGCGGTTTTACTCTTGATGAAATGAGAACTTTCTTAAAAGGCACTACTTTTGATTCTATTCACAAGAGCTTTGTAAGGAAGATTAGTGAACTAAAAGAACTTCAAAATGAGATAAATTTAAAATTAAAATCAGTTAAAGACTGGGATGATCTTATAGTTGAAGCACAGATGGTGATTGAAAACGATGTCTCTGATGTATCTATAAAGTATATAGATAATCGCAGGCTAATTTTTTTAAACCAAGAGTTTAAGTATGATTATATGGAGTCCATTATTAATATAGAATTTAACAATTATATAGATAATATAAACAATGCAATAACAGGGCCTGTAATTATCTGTTTTCCATCTTTTGAAGATAAAATAAATGGAAAGTGTAATAAAGTTAAGATAATGCAAGAGACGATTTTAAAGTGTAAAGAAGAAGAAAGTATTGAATTTGGCGGCTGGATGGCAGCATCATGTTATCATATAGGTGCTCATGAAACAATTGACAAAACATATAATAAAATAAAGGAATGGACTAAAAATCATGGTTACATATGCTCAGAAGAATCTTATGAGAGATATGTAACAGATTATTGGACAACTAAGAACTCTGATAAATTTGTAACGGAAATTTTGATTAAAGTTAGGAGAAAAAAATAGTTTTATTATACAAAAAACATTAACCGTAGGGTAAGGTATGAAGCCTTGATATTGCTAGGGTTATGGAGAGTTTGTATTAATTAATAAATATTATCCATTGGATAATAAGAAGAATTTTAGGTAAATGCTCTTTATGTGTACCTGCGTTTGTTACTTAACAAACGCAGGTTTTTAAATTGACAAATTATTCTTAATTCTATATAAATTTTTCAAGACAAATGCTGTCATAATATTCTAAAATAAGCCAAAATATGTTTAAAAATTATTTGTTGACTCTTCCCCAAAGGGTAAGGAATATAATTGAACTAAAGAATAATACCTACAAGATACAAGGTGAAAAGGTGTTCAATTAGTTTGAAAATAAATTATCCAGATTATAGTAATTTTAAAGTCACATTAAACATGCTCATCGTAAATTTTTATTTAATAATATAAAATTTAAAAAAATTATTAATCGCATAAGCGAAAGGAGTTTTAGTTTATGAATGAAGTTTCAAAAGCAGTAAGCTTAGAAGCAATCACTGCTAAAAAGAAATTAACGAGTAGTTTCTTTAAGAGAGGAATCTCTCTAGCTTTATTTTCAGGACTTGCCTATGGACTATATACGGCATTTCTAACTATGGGAATGACTAAAGGAGTTTGGGCAGACTGGTATGGCGCAAATACTGCTGGTTTATCAGCATTCGTAGTAGCATATTTACTTGCTGCAATTGGTAATGCAATAAACGATACATGTAGTGCTGTTTGGGCTCTTTTATACTCAGGAGTTAAAGGAAAGTTTGGAGATTTCTTAAGATGTATTAACACGAAACCAGGACGTATTATGATAGTAGCAGCGCTTATAGGGGGACCGATAGCTGGTACTGCTTATGTTGTGGCTCTTCAAATGGCTGGTCCAATAGTAGTTCCAATATCAGCACTTTGCCCTGCTATTGCTGCTATACTAGGTAAGATTTTATATAAACAAGAATTAAATAAACGTATGGCTTTGGGTATCTGTATATGTGTGTTTGCTAGTTTCTTAATTGGTAGTACAGGATTAAGTGGTGGTGCTTCATTAAACACTTTAATTGGGATTTCAATAGCTATTATTGCTGCCCTAGGATGGGGATTTGAAGGTTGTGTAGCTGGATATGGTTCAGCAATGATTGACCCTGAAATTGGTATTTGTATTCGTCAAGTAACATCAGGTATAGCAAATTTATTCATTTTAGTTCCTATTTTCGGAATTATGGCTGGTGGAATTAATATATCTACTGATCTTGTTGTACAAGCATTTACAAGTGCTCCTGCAATGGCTTGGTTTGTTTTAAGTGGTTTATTATCATTTGTTACATTTATGTCATGGTATGCTGGAAACAGTATGTGTGGAGCAGGACTTGGTACTGCATGTAATGGTACATATTCATTCTTTGGACCACTATTCTGCTTATTAGTATTAGGTGTATATGGTGGAATGGACGGATATTCATTACCTTCTGTAGCTTGGATAGGAGCACTAATAATGATGCTTGGTATCCTTACAATATCTATGAATCCACTTGATTTATTTAGAAAAAAAAAGATGGAGGTAGAATAGATGAAACCGCTTAACTATGCAATTTTAAAATATTTTACTAGAGTTAAAGAAGCTTGTGCTGAAGATGTTATAGAAGAATTAAAAGGTGAATATGGCCATTTTAAAGCCTTAAGAAAGAATGCTGTAGTTAATGCTTTAATGACAGCAGAAGCAAATGGCCTTATTGAAGAAACAAGATTTGAATTAGATAAAAATAAAGAATTAAGAGTTTACTATCGTGCTCACGAAGAAGGAGTAGCTACAATTAATAAATACATCAATGATTAATTATATAGAGTAAATCCAATAAAGAATTATTTTTAGTGTATATTTTATAAGTTAATTTTACTTTAAATAGTATAACACGTAATAAATTTATTTGAAAATTTTCATTATAAGGAATATTTTTACTTTTCTTTAAAAGAAAAATATTATATACCAAAATGCAAAGGCGCATAAAATGCAAAGGAGCATATACATAATGATGAAAATTATGTAGTTGTAAAAAGTATACTGAGCTAAGAATAGGAAGGAGAAATTATCAATGAGATATTATGGGGGAGAGGCTTTAGGCCTTGTAGAAACAATTGGATTAGTTCCCGCACTTGAAGCTGCTGATAAAATGCTTAAAGCAGCTAACGTTGAATTAATTTCGTATGAAAATATTGGTTCAACTCTTGTAACAATTATGATTAAAGGTGATGTTGGTGCAGTAACAGCTGCAGTAGAAGCAGGAGCTGAAGCAGCTGCTGCAATTGGTAAATTAACAGCGCACAATGTTATGCCACGTCCTATTAGAGAAGTTGGAGATATTGTGTCAGTACACGATATTGATGCATAGAAGGGGAAGGATATACATATGGCAAGATATGAAGCTTTAGGATTAATCGAAACTTTTGGTCTAGTTTTTGCTTTAGAAGCAGCAGACGCTATGTGCAAATCAGCAAATGTTGAACTTATAGGATATGAGAATGTTGCATCCGGTTATATATCTGTATTAGTTCGTGGTGATGTTGGTGCTTGCAGAACAGCAGTTGAAGCTGGTGTTGCAGCTGTTGAAAATATGGAAGGTGGAAATCTTTACAGTTCAGTAGTTATACCAAGACCACACCAAGATCTTGAAAAGATAATACAACGTTATGCAATTCCAATGCCTATAACAGAATAGGTAATTAATTAAGTAACAAATAAAAGGAGAGAGAAAAATGAATATTATTGATAATGACTTACTCTCCATGCAGGAAGCTAGAATTCTTGTTGAAAATGCTCGCGAAGCACAAAGAAAGTTAGCAAGTTTCCCACAAGAAAAACTTGATGAAATAGTTGCAGGTATGATTGAGGAAGTTGAAAAACATCTAAAAGAACTTGCAAAGATATCTAATGAAGAAACTGAATATGGTAAGTGGGAAGATAAATATATCAAAAATCAATTTGTATGCAAATATTTAAAAGACAAGCTTAAAGGGATGAAGTGTGTAGGTGTTATCAATGAAGATAAGATTAATAGGACAAAGGATGTAGGAGTACCAATGGGAGTTGTAATAGCATTCCCACCATCAACAAGTCCAGTATCTACAACTATATATAAAGCTTTGATAGCAATTAAATCAGGAAATGCAATTATATTTTCACCTCACCCAAGAGCTAAAAAGGCGATTTTCAAAACACTTGATATTTTGATTAAAGCTGCAGAAAGAGTAGGTCTTCCAGAAGGTGCTCTTGCATATTTGCATATAGTAACACCAAGTGGTTCATTAGAGCTTATGAATCATAGAGATACTTCTCTTATAATGAACACAGGAGTTCCAGAAATGCTTGATGCATCCTATAAATCTGGTAAACCAGTAATTTATGGCGGTAATGGAAATGGTCCAGCTTTTATAGAACGTACAGCTGATATAGAAAAGGCAGTTAAAGATATTATTGATAGTAAAAACTTTGATTATGGAGTTGTATCTGCTGCTGAACAATCAGTTGTAGTTGATAGTTGTATTGCCGCTGAAGTAAAACAAGAGTTTATCAAAAATGGTGGATATTTTATGACCGAAGAAGAAGCTGAAAAATTAGGCTCAACATTTTTTAATAAAGATGGAAGCTTAGATGCTGAACTAATTGGTAAATCACCACAAATTTTAGCTAAACATGCTGGTTTTACTGTTCCTCAAGATGTAAAAGTTCTTATTTCTCAGCAAAAGTTTGTTTCTAAGGATAATCCTTATTCAAGAGAAAAACTTTGCCCAGTTTTAGCCTTTTATATAGAAGAGGATTGGATACATGCTTGTGAAAAGTGTATAGAACTATTACTTAGTGAAAGATATGGACATACACTTATCATACACTCTAAAGACGAAGAAGTTATTAATCAATTTGCACTTAAGAAACCTGTTGGAAGAATCCTTGTTAATACTCCAGGAACTTTCGGAAGCATGGGAGCAACCACAAACTTATTTCCTTCAATGACTTTAGGTAGTGGTTCTGCTGGTGAAGGTATGACATCAGATAATGTTTCACCTTCAAATTTAATATATGTCCGTAAAGTTGGATATGGTGTTCGTACAGTGGATGAAGTTACCAAGGCTGTATGCCCTGAAGAAGATTTTATCCATAGATTTATAAGTGAAAAATTAAATGTAAATGAAGTTGATAATTATAAGTTATTAGAGAGCATTTTGAGAAAAATCTTAGATAACTTAAAATAAGATAATTAAAATATAAAAAAATATATTAAAGATTGAGAGGTAATAAATTTGGATATTCGTGAATTTTCAAATATATTTATGGAGGCTACTAAAAACATGTCTGATGAAGAACGTAACAGTTTAATGAAAATGTTTGAGAGTGTTTCTGGTGAAATAACAAAAGACGAACCAGCAACTTCAAAGGTTGTATATGAAAATAATGGACAAATTCCTGATGGAATGACAGAACGTTTAGTTAAATTAAAAGAAAATTATTTAAAACAAGTTCCATCAATAACAACACATAGAGCAAGAGCTATTACTAAAATAGCTAAAGAAAACCCTGGTATACCTAAATCAGTTTTACGTGGTAAATGTTTTAAACACTGCTGTGAAACTGCACCACTAGTAATTCAAGATCATGAACTTATAGTTGGAGCACCAAATGGAAAACCTCGTGCAGGTGCATTTTCTCCTGATATAGCTTGGAGATGGATGGTTGATGAAATAGATACAATAGGAACTCGTCCACAAGACCCATTCTATATTTCAGAAGAAGACAAAAAAATTATGCGCGAAGAGTTATTCCCATTCTGGAAAGGTAAATCAGTTGATGAATACTGTGAAGACCAATACCGTGAAGCTGGAGTATGGGAACTTTCAGGAGAATCTTTTGTTTCTGACTGTTCATACCATGCATTAAATGGTGGAGGAGACTCTAACCCAGGATATGACGTTATATTAATGAAAAAAGGTATGCTTGATATAAAAAGAGAAGCAGAAGAAAAATTAGCTGAGCTTAGCTATGATAGACCAGAAGATATTGACAAAATATACTTCTATAAGTCAGTAATTGATACTGCTGAAGGTGTTATGATATACGCTAAACGTATGTCAGATTATGCTGCAGAACTTGCTGCAAAAGAAACTAATCCTAAGCGTAAAGCAGAATTATTAAAAATTTCTGAAGTAAATGCTAGAGTTCCAGCTCATAAACCAAGCACTTTCTGGGAAGCAATTCAAGCAGTTTGGACTATAGAATCATTACTTGTAGTTGAAGAAAACCAAACAGGTATGTCTATAGGACGTGTTGACCAATATATGTATCCATTCTACAAAGCTGATATTGAATCAGGTCGTATGAATAATTATGAAGCATTTGAGTTAGCAGGTTGTATGCTTATAAAAATGTCTGAAATGATGTGGATAACAAGTGAAGGTGGTTCTAAATTCTTCGCAGGTTACCAACCATTCGTTAATATGTGTGTAGGTGGTGTTACTAGAGAAGGTCGTGACGCTACAAATGAGTTAACATATCTTTTAATGGACGCAGTTCGTCACGTTAAGATATATCAACCATCTTTAGCTTGTCGTATACACAAAGGATCACCACAAAAATATCTTAAAAAGATAGTTGACGTTATCCGTGCAGGTATGGGATTCCCAGCATGTCACTTTGATGATGTTCATATAAAAATGATGTTAGCTAAAGGTGTTTCTATAGAAGACGCAAGAGATTACTGCTTAATGGGATGCGTTGAGCCTCAAAAATCAGGAAGATTATATCAATGGACTTCTACAGCATACACTCAATGGCCAATATGTATAGAACTTGTTCTTAACCATGGTGTGCCACTATGGTATGGAAAACAAGTATGCCCAGATATGGGAGACTTAAGCCAATTTAAAACTTATGAACAATTCGAAGCAGCTGTTAAAGAACAAATTAAATACATCACTAAATGGACAAGCGTTGCTACAGTAATTTCTCAACGTGTTCATAGAGAACTTGCACCAAAGCCACTTATGTCTATAATGTATGAAGGATGTATGGAAAAAGGTAGAGGAGTAGAAGCAGGCGGAGCTATGTATAACTTCGGACCTGGAGTAGTATGGAGTGGTCTTGCTACATACACAGACTCTATGGCAGCTATAAAGAAATTAGTATTTGAAGAGAAAAAATACACTTTACAAGAATTAAATGAAGCTTTAAAAGCTGATTTTGTTGGATATGAAAAATTAAGAAAAGATTGTTTGGAAGCACCAAAATATGGTAACGATGATGATTATGCAGATTTTATTGCTGCTGATTTAATCAACTTTACTGAGCAAGAGCATCGTAAATACAAAACATTATATTCAGTGCTTAGCCATGGTACACTATCAATCTCAAACAACACTCCATTTGGACAAATGACTGGAGCTTCAGCAAATGGACGTAAAGCATGGTTACCTTTATCAGATGGTATAAGCCCATCACAAGGAGCCGACTTTAAAGGACCTACTGCTATAATAAAATCTGTTTCTAAAATGTCTTGTGAGGATATGAACATAGGTATGGTTCATAACTTCAAGTTAATATCTGGACTTCTTGATACACCAGAAGGCGAACAAGGTATTATCACATTATTACGTAGTGCATGTGCCCTTCAACTTGGAGAAGTACAATTTAACTACCTAGATAACAAGACTTTAATAGAAGCTCAAAAACATCCAGAGCAATATCGTGATTTAATAGTTCGTGTTGCTGGATATAGTGCATTCTTTGTTGAGTTATGCAAAGATGTTCAAGATGAAATCATCAGCAGAACTATGCTTACACATTTTTAATTAAAGACAATATTTAACTAAAATTTTATAAAATCTGTAATCTACAGAGATATTCTGTAGATTACAGGTTAAAGTTAAAAGATATATTAAAAATCAAAGTAAATGAAACTGGAGAATGATGAATATGAGTAATGGAAATTTAGGTATAATCGAACGAAAAGCGACGATTTTTAATATCCAAAAATATAATATGTATGATGGAGAAGGAATAAGAACTTTAGTATTTTTCCAAGGATGTCCTCTTCGTTGCAAATGGTGCGCAAATCCAGAAGGATTGATGAAAAAACATAGAGTCATGCTAAAGAATAATTTATGTGTTAATTGTGGTGCTTGTGTTTCTGTTTGTCCTGTTTCCATACATACCATCTCTAAGGAAACTCAAAAACATGAAGTTAATCATGATATAGATTGTATTGGATGCGGTAAGTGCAAGGAAGCTTGTCTCAAATCTGCTATATCAATAATTGGAGAAACAAAGACTATCTCTGAACTTCTAGAAATTATTGAAGAGGATAGAACTTTTTATGAAATGTCTGGCGGTGGAGTTACATTAGGCGGTGGTGAAGTTTTAATGCAACCTGAAGCTGCTACTAGTTTATTAATGGCATGTAAGCAAGCAGGGATAAACACTGCAATTGAAACTTGTGGTTATACAAAATTAGAAACAATACTTAAAGTAGCAGAATTTGTGGATTTATTCCTATTTGATATTAAGAATATTAATTCTGATAAGCATTTTCAGTTAACAGGAGTAAGAAATGAGCAGATTTTAGAAAATCTTCAAGAATTACTTCGCAGAAAGTACAATGTTAAGATTCGTATGCCTTTACTTAAAGGTATAAATGATTCTCAAGATGAGATAGAAAAAACTATGGAATTTTTAACACCATATAAGGATTATAAAAACTTTAAAGGAATTGATTTACTTCCATATCATAAGATGGGGGTAAATAAATACAATCAATTAGGAATGGAATATCCTATAGAAGGTGATCCAAGTTTGAAAAATGAGGATTTAGATAGAATAGAGGGATGGATTAAAAAATACGATTTACCAGTAAAAGTAATCCGTCACTAATTAATTTTCAAATAGATAACAAGATGGAAGGTAAAGCTTATGGGAGAGTTTTTCGATAGAAATATACAGCGTGTTATACAAGAGTCAGTTCCAGGAAAGCAAATTACTATAGCTCATGTTATTGCATCTCCAATGGCTGATATATATGAACGTCTTGGAATTGATGATAAAGGAGCAATAGGTATTTTAACTCTTACACCATATGAAACTGCTATAATTGCAGCGGATATTGCTACAAAGGCTTCAAATGTTCAAATAGGATTTCTTGATCGTTTTACAGGCTCTGTTGTGATAAATGGTGATGTTCAAAGTGTTGAAACAGCACTTAATGCAGTAAATGATACGCTAAAGGATATGCTTGGATTTACGCCAGCTCCCATTACAAGAACATGAGAAAGAAGCGCATAATGGTAATTGGTCCTTCAAAATCTGGCAAAACTTCAATAGTTAATGCATTAAATGATTATGATGGTCCACTAAAGAGAGCACCGGATTTAATTTATGGTAAAAATACCATTGATGTTCCAGGTTCTTACATAGAAAATGCATGGATGTCCAAACATTTAATTGCATTATCTCAAGATGCATCCCATGTACTTATATTGGTAGACCAGTCCAATTGCACTGAGGTATATTCCCCTGGGTTTGCGAAAGCTTTTACGTGTCCAGTAATTGGAGTTGTAACAAAATGTGATATCAGCCCTGAAAATGAAGAAAAATGTTTAAGGCAGCTAAAAATTATAGGAGTATCAGAGCCCTATTTTCATATTAGCTTTCCAATGAAGATAGGAATTGATGCTTTAAAGAAGTATTTATTTGAAAAAGGTGAGGAGTAAATGTCAATGATGAAATTTATTACTGAAGAGTATTTAAGAGATTTATACAGAAAAGAACCTTTTGATACCTACAAGTTACAACAGGGACAGCGCCTTACACCTGGAGCAGCTCAGTATTTGTCAGATAGAAGAATTAAACTCAATGATGATGCTTTAAACTCAAATAAAAATGTTTCTAAAATTGTCCAAGTTGAGAAAGTAGAGACAGTAAAAGAAACAGTAAATGTTGATTTTAACATAAATTTGAATAAGAAGCTTTGTTATAAATTGAAATCTATGGAGGCAGTATTTCTTGTTACTGGTAGTGAAATATTAAAAGATGATATTATTTTAGCTCAAAATGTTATAAATTTGGGAAAGAAAATATCCAATATAAGAAATGTTGTGAATGGAAAAGCGGTTCTTGAAACTATTAATTGCAAAGAATGTACAGGAATGAATTCATCAAATTTCACAACTGAGCTTGAGGATTGTTTTGAAATAACAGAATTTCATATGCAGCTTGAAAAAAGCAATGCAATTTTAAAAATGCACAGCCTTCGTTGTGTATTAGGAGAATTACAATTTGAAATAATTGAGAATTTCAAAAGTGATGATGAAGTTTTAAAGAATAAAATTGTAGAAAATGTTAATTCAATAATCAATTCATTATCTCAATTAATTTGTTTAGCGGTAGGAGGAAAAGAATGTCAAAGAAAAAAATAACTTTTGAGTACTGTGATAATATGGTTCAAAAGTTTGAAGAAGTTATAGAAAAACCAATTGTTAGTGATTCCTCTGTTTATTATACAGGTGTGGATTTAGGTACTGCCTGCGTAGTATTGGCTGTTTTAGATGAAAATTATAAACCAGTTGCAGGTGCATATAGATATGCAGATGTAGTTCGTGACGGTATGGTTGTGGATTATATAGGGGCAGTAAGAATTGTAAGAGAACTTAAAGAAGAAATTGAAGAAAAACTTAATACAGAACTTCTTTATGCAGCTGCTGCAATTCCACCTGGAACAGATGCTTTAGATTCTGGGGCAATCAAAAATGTAGTTCAAGCAGCAGGGTTTGAACTTACA
The DNA here is from genome assembly GCF_014836835.1 of Clostridium faecium. Lineage (GTDB taxonomy): Bacteria > Bacillota > Clostridia > Clostridiales > Clostridiaceae > Clostridium_J > Clostridium_J faecium. The sequence continues at coordinate 21,167 of NZ_JACSQB010000078.1, forward strand.
TGTCTTTTAGATGAGCCTACTGCTGCAAATGCTCTACTTAAAATTGAAAATGGTGCAGTTGTAGATATTGGTGGAGGAACAACAGGAATATCAATTTTAAAGGACGGAAAAGTTATTCAGGTTGTTGATGAACCTACAGGTGGTACACATTTTTCACTAGTTATTTCAGGTGCTTATGGAATGCCTTTTAAGGATGCAGATAAATTTAAAAGAGATAATAAAAATCATAAAGAAATTTTACCTATATTAAAGCCAGTAGTTGAAAAAGTTTCATCAATTATTAGTAATAATATTAAGAACTATGATGTAAATGAAATTTCTTTAGTAGGTGGTACTTGTTGTTTAACAGGAATTGAAGATATTATTGAAAAACAAACAAAGGTATATACTCATAAACCTAAAAACCCTATGTTTGTAACACCGCTTGGAATAGCATTAAATTGTACAAAAGATATCATAGAATAAGGCATATTTAAAATTTTATATGCCTAATGAGGAGAGTGTTTAAAGTGGATTTTAGAATTATAAAATCACCTTCTGAGAGCACTAAAGAAATTCTTAAAAGAAGGATGGGTCCAAATTGCAAAGCAGATTTAGACAGTGCCGATGCAATAGGACTTGTTCAAGGTAAATTTATCGATATGATTTATGCTGCAGACATTGCTGAGAAAGCTGTTGGTGTTACTGTAGAAGATATCAGAGGATTGTGTCCTCAACATATGGTTTTACTTGGAGTTTTAGGTGATACAGCATCAGTTGAAGCTGCATTAAATGAAATTAAATTAAAAATGAAAGAGGAAAAACAACATGATAGCAGCAAGACTAGTTGATAATATATGGGCTACAAGAAAAGCAGAATCACTTAGCGGGCTTAAATTTATGCTTGCTGAGGAAGTTGGCGGAGTAAATGAAGGACGCAGGTTTATTGTTGTAGATATTATAGGTGCAGGTATTGGTGATAAAGTTATTGTTAGTACTGGTTCATCTGCTCGTAGAATGCTAGGAAATGATGATATTCCTGTAGATGCGGTTGTTATTGGAATAATCGATCAGGATTGCGATTTTGATTAAGCCACATTCGAAAAAAATCATAGTAGTTTATGATTTTTATAGATATTCAATATTATATTGAAAGGATGTGAAAAAATGAAAAAATTAATCTGTGCAAAAGATGTTGAAGCATTGATATTAAAGGGTGAAAAAGTACTTTATATAGATGGCAGTGAAATAATTACACCATCAGCTCAAGATCTTGCAAAAATTAATGGAATAGTAATTACTAAAGAAGCTCCTGCAGTTAGTGTGCAGAGCACAACAGTTAATAAAGCTCCAAGCATAGATGGTATTGATAGCGAAATGCTACTTAACTTCTTTAGAAAAATGATGGATAAAGGTCTTTTAGAAGAGATGCTTCAATGTTTAAAGCAAAAAAATCTTCCATTCCAAGCAGAATGTGATCCAAATGGACTTAAAGTTGTTAGAGGAAATACAGTAAAAATGGATGTATTTGATACTGGTAATCCAAATGCAAAAGTTTATTTCCAAGAGTTAGTAAGTAAAGAAGAATCAAAAATGAGTGCTGGATTTTTAGTTATAGAAAATTCAAAATTTGATTGGGAGTTAACTTACGAAGAAATTGATTATGTTATTGAGGGAACTTTAACAGTTGAAATCAATGGAAAGACATATACAGCTTATCCTGGAGATGTACTATTTGTGCCATCAGGTTCTAAAGTAGTTTGGGGTTCACCAGATAAAGCTAGGGTGTTTTATGCAACATATCCAGCAAACTGGGCGGATCTTTTATAGAAAATTAGGAGGATTAGCCTATGAAAGCACTTGGTTTAATAGAAACAAAAGGATTACTTGCAGCTGTTGAAGCAGCTGATGCAATGGTGAAATCAGCAGATGTAAGTATTATTGAAAAAACTTATGTAGGTGGAGGGCTTGTTACAATTTTAGTTACAGGTGATGTAGGTGCAGTAAAAGCATCTATAGAAGCTGGAGTAGCAGCTGTTAAAAAGCTTGATGAGGAATTTTTAATTTCAAATCATGTAATTCCAAGACCTCATGAGGAACTTGATAGCATAATTGGACCTAATACTCCACCAGAGGTTTTAGAAGTTCCATCAGTTACTGAAGAGGTAGAAGATGAAACAGATAGTAAAAAAATAGAGCAAATTGAAGAAGCAAAAGATTTAGAAGAAGCTGAAGAAACAAATGTAGAACAAGTTGAAGAAGTAATAGAAGCAACAGAAAAAACTGAAGGTAAGATTGAAAAAAATCAAGATCAAGATGCTTTAGAGATGGATTTAGATGAACTACATAAGTTAGATTTAGAAAATCTTCATAAAGATGATATAGACAATTTAGTAAGTAAAAATGGTATAGAAAAAACACTATTAGTACTATCTAAATTAAAAGTTATAAAACTTAGAAATTTAGCTCGTGAATATAAAGATTTTGGAATTACAGGTAGAGCTACTTCAAAAGCAGGTAAAAATACATTAATTAATAAATTCAAATTGTATTACGAGAAAAATTAGCTATTTAAGGTTTACGAAAGGAAGTAATGAATAATGGAAAACTTTGATAAAGATTTGCGTTCAATACAAGAAGCAAGAAATCTTGCTAGACTTGGAAAAATAGCAGCTGATAAAATTGCTGATTACACTGAGGAGCAAATTGATAAAATAATACGTAATATGGTTAGGGTAGCAGAAGAAAATGCTGCATGTCTAGCACAAATGGCAGTTGAGGAAACAGGTTTTGGTAAAGTTGAAGATAAAACTTTTAAAAACCAATTAGCATCTACTATATTATATGATTCAATCAAAGATATGAAAACAATAGGTGTAATTAACGAAGATAAAGAAAACAAAATTATAGAACTTGCTGAGCCAGTTGGTTTAGTTATGGGTATAGTACCTTCAACAAACCCAACATCTACTGCAATTTTTAAATCTATAATTTCAATTAAATCTCGTAATGCTATAGTGTTCTCACCACACCCAGCTGCTGCAAAATGCACAATTAAAGCAGTTGAATTAATGAGAGATGCAGCTATAGAAGCTGGAGCACCAGAGAATGTTATAAGTGCAGTAACTATTCCAACAATTGGAGCTACAAATGAATTAATGAAATGTAAAGAAGTAGCTATAATAATAGCTACAGGTGGTCCAGGAATGGTTAAAGCTGCTTACAGTTCAGGAACACCAGCTATAGGTGTTGGTGCAGGAAACTCTCCAGCATACATAGAAAGAACTGCTAATGTAGAACAAGCTGTTAAAAATATTATTGCAAGTAAAACTTTTGATTATGGTACAATTTGTGCTTCAGAACAATCAATAATCTGTGAAGAATGTAACCATGATTTAGTTGTTTCAGAGTTCAAAAAACAAGGTGGATACTTCATGACAGATGAAGAAACTGACAAAGTTTGCAAACTATTATTCAAAAACGGACATGCTATGAACGCTAAATTTGTTGGTAGAAGCCCACAAGTTATAGCAACTGCAGCAGGATTTACAGTTCCAGCAGATACTAAAGTACTTATAGGAAGACAAAATGGAGTAGGTGAAGGTAACCCATTATCTTATGAAAAACTTACAACAGTTCTTGCATTCTATACAGTAAAAGATTGGCATGAAGCATGCGAATTAAGTATTGAATTACTTCAAAACGGAATTGGACATACAATGAGCATTCACACTGAAGATAGAGATATGGTTATGAAATTTGCTAGAAAACCAGCTTCTCGTATACTAGTTAATACTGGTGGTTCTCAAGGTGGTACAGGTGCAAGCACAGGTCTTAGCCCAGCATTCACTTTAGGATGTGGTACATGGGGAGGAAGTTCAGTATCTGAAAATGTTACTCCAATGCACCTTATCAATTTAAAGAAAGTTGCTTATGGATTAAAAGATTGTACAACATTAGCAGTAGCTAATACAACTTCAAGCTGTGTAAATGCTGCTCAAACTTGTAATACAGTTAGCAATCATATGAATTTGAGCCCAGCTCAAATTGCAGCAGCTGCAGCAACTTTAAATAATGCTAACACTTGCACTCAAAGCACTAATAACTGCACTGAAGAGAAAAACAATGAAGAACTTTTAGATTTAGTTAATCAAATAGTTGCTGCTATGAAGGGAGCAAACTAATGGATAATTGCGAAGAAATATTAAAAGTTTTATTAGAAGCTATAAAAAATAATGAATCTCAGAAAAATAATTCATCTGAGATTCCAGTAGGAATTTCTAATAGACATGTGCACCTTTCTCAAAGAGATTTAGAAAGCCTTTTTGGTAAAGATTATGAACTTACTAAACTTAAAGACTTATCACAACCTGGACAATATGCTTGCAAAGAAGTTGTAACAATTTGTGGACCAAAAGGTGCAATTGAGAAAGTTAGAATTCTTGGACCAGTAAGAAACAAAACTCAAGTTGAAGTTTTAGCTGGAGACTGTATTAAACTTGGAGTGCCATCAAAAGTAAAATTATCTGGAGATTTAAATGGAACACCTGGAATTACAATAGTAGGACCAAAAGGTTCTGTACAAATTGAAGAAGGATTAATGGTTGCACAAAGACATATTCACATGACACTAGAAGATGCTAGAAACCTTGGAGTACACGATGGAGAAATAGTATCAATAAAGTTTGAAGATTTAAGAGGCGGATTATATAGCAACGTGGCTATTAGAGCTAATGATTCTTCACAACTTGAATGCCATCTTGATATTGAAGAAGCTAATGCAATGGGCATTAACTCAAAATCAAAGATAACAATAGTAAAATAAATTTTAAATAAAAGTCTATAAATAAAATATTTAGGAGGATTTTAATATGAAACAAGATGCATTAGGAATGATAGAAACAAAAGGATTAATAGGATCAATAGAAGCAGCAGACGCAATGGTTAAAGCTGCAAATGTATCTTTAATAGGTAAAGAATATGTTGGAGGCGGACTTGTAACTGTTATGGTTAGAGGTGATGTTGGAGCTGTTAAAGCTGCTACAGACGCTGGTGCTGCTGCTGCACAACGTGTTGGAGAGTTAATATCAGTACACGTAATCCCAAGACCACACAGCGAAGTTGAAGTAATACTTCCAGCATCTAAAGAAGCTGCAAAATAAGACTTTTACTTTTAGAGATCTGAAATAAAATAACTAGTTAAAGATGGACGCCTATTTTATTTCAGGCAAGGAAACAGGTTTTGCTCATAGTTTAAGCTATGAGTGAGCTCTGTTAACGAAGTATGATGGAAAATAGACTAGTATACTGACCAGCTATTTTTTAAAAAATGCTTTCATTAAAGCATAACATAATAAAAAACGCCAATTAGGAGGATTTTAATATGAAGCAAGATGCATTAGGAATGATAGAAACAAAAGGATTAATAGGATCAATAGAAGCAGCAGACGCAATGGTTAAAGCTGCAAATGTATCTTTAATAGGTAAAGAATATGTTGGAGGCGGACTTGTAACTGTTATGGTTAGAGGTGATGTTGGAGCTGTTAAAGCTGCTACAGATGCTGGTGCTGCTGCTGCACAACGTGTTGGAGAATTAATATCAGTACACGTAATCCCAAGACCACATAGCGAAGTTGAAGTAATACTTCCATCAGCTAAATAAGCTACAAAATAATATTTAAAACATCTTAATTAAACGTAACATATAAACGTAAAGAAGGAGTTCATTGAACTCCTTTTTTAGTTATCACTGTGGAATATCGAATTAATCCTGTAACGGCGAACAGTGTTCGTCACATATTGTTGTATTAATTTTGGCTTATAATATCCACTCAAAAAACTAAGGAATGTTATTTACCCTTGCAATGACCAGCAATATGCAAATAAGAAACAGCCATATAGAAAATTGCTTTTAACAAGGAAAATTAGAAAGAGAATTGTCCCAGAAAAAGTTATAAATAATATGATGAAAAAATTTGATATGATAGAGAACTGGAAGGATATGAAGTAAAATATATAGTTAGTAACAGTTGGAGTTAAATTATTTTAAGAAATGAATTATTAATTTTCCATGAATTAAATTGACATTATTATAATACCATGGTATCATAACATAAAATTAACATGAGGGGGATTATTATGAATATTAAAGTAAATATATCTGTTTCAAAATTGAATAATCTACTCTTATTAGCTAACTTAAGATAGCGGTTGCATATATAGATACGTTACGGACTACTATAGATGCAATCGCCAAAACAGACGTTTTGCATCTATGGTGGCTAATTATTTGTGTTGAAATAAATGGAGTCCCATAGATATACTATGGGACTTTTGTAATATCCTAGGTGAAGAGTCTCATAGTATAAACTGTGGGGCTTTTTTATTTATAAATATCAAAATTTGGAAAATTCAGATAAATAACTTAGGAGGAATAGCAATGAAAAAATCTAGAGAACAATGGGGAACAAAAGCAGGATTCCTACTTGCAGCTATTGGTTCTGCAGTAGGACTAGGTAATATATGGAGATTTCCTTATATAGCTTATTCAAATGGTGGAGGAGCCTTCTTAATACCATATTTTTTCGCTATATTCACAGCGGGAATACCACTATTAATTCTTGAATATGGGATGGGTCATAAATTTAGAGGGTCAACACCACTAACAATAGCAAGAGCAAATAAAAAATGGGAATGGCTTGGTTGGTGGCCTATAATTAGTGCAGTTATAATTTTATGCTATTATTCAATGATTTTGAGTTTGGCTATAAAGTACTTAACATTAAGCTTTAATAAAGTATGGGGAAATGACACTAACAGTTATTTTTATAATGAAGTACTAAAATTATCATCATCACCCTTCGATTTTGGAGGTATAATTATTCCAATATTAATAGGAATAACTTTAGTTTGGCTAATTAACTGGTTTATATGTTATAAAGGAATAAAGGCTGGCATTGAAAAACTAAGCAAAATATTATTACCAGCTCTATTAATAATAATGATAATTATAGTAATAAAGGGCGTAACTTTAGAAGGTGCTTCTTTAGGGTTAAACACACTGTTTACACCTGATTGGCAAAAAGTTAAGGATCCTAAAGTTTGGGTTGCAGCATATGGACAAGTATTCTTTTCATTAAGCATAGCTACAGGAATTATGATGACATATTCAAGCTATCTTCCTAAAAAAACAGATATAAATAATAGTGCATTTATGACTGCTTTTGCTAATTGTGGCTTTGAATTTTTATCTGCAATAGGGGTTTTTGCAATACTTGGATTTATGGCAACAAATCAAGGAGTATCTGTTGATAAAGTTGTATCTGATGGCATAGGACTTGCATTTATAGCATTTCCTAAAGTATTTTCAGTAATGGGTATATGGGGAAATATACTATCTGTATTATTCTTTACTTGTTTAATATTTGCAGGATTAACATCAGCAGTATCCTTAGTTGAAGCAATATCTTCAGCTATAATAGATAAAACAGGATGGGAACGTAAAAAAGTAGTAACAGGACTATTGGTAATTGGTTTTATTATAAGCCTCTCCTTTGCAACTAGAGCAGGATTATACCTATTAGATATTATGGATAATTTTATTAATAATTATGGAGTAGTTGTAGTTGGATTATTGGAAACTATTTTAGTAGGATGGATTGTAAAACCTAAAACTATTCGTAATCATACAAATTCAGTATCTTATTATGGAATAGGAAAGTGGTGGGATATAATTATTAAATATATAAACCCAACTGTTTTGACTTTCATTTTAGTTCAAAGTTTTATTACAGAAATCCATACACCTTATGGTGGATATAATTTATCTGCATTGCTTGTTTATGGATGGGGAGTTATTTTAATAGGAATTACCGGGGCAATTTTAATAAGTAAACAACCTTGGAAAGATGATATTAATTTAAAAAATGAATAAGGTGTGGTGATAGAAATGACATTAAGTGCATTAATATTCTTTAGTATAGGTGCAACAGTACTTTGGGGAGGATTACTTGCTACTATAATAATTTCAATGAAAAAAGATAAGTGTTAGGAAAGCAGTTGATAATTATTTAAAAAAGATATATTGTTATCAAGTGTTATACTTGATAATAATATATCTTTTTTTCTTTTATATAATACTTTTAAATTATACAATATTATGTAAAATTTAGATATAATCATAAATAGGATGTGAGAAAATGAATCATAAAATACAAAGAATTAATAACTATGATGATGATAGGTTTGATAAAGAGATTTTAAACCAGCATGGTGCCTTTATTATTGATGAAAAGTATAAATGTAGTTTTAAAATAATAAGTAAAGATTCTGCTATTGTACTTTTTCATAAGGAAGTTGATGTATTTCAATTGATAGATGAATTTAGATTCTATTCTGGGCATATTATTAATTTCTATGGAGAAGATATGCAATTAATAAAAGCTTTTCCACCTATTAATATATTTTATATAAATATTAAGGATATTCAGCCTTCACAGTTTTTTGTAGACATAGATAAGGTTAAAGCTATAGAGTCTTTTATAAAAAGTGAGGAAGATATCATCATATCTCTAGCAAAAATAAAGGATTGTTTTATATCTTTAGATGGACATACTAGACTTTATTATGGTGTAAGCAAGGGATATTCTAAAGTAAAAGGATATTTGACAGAACCAGGTGACTATTTAGAGGACTTTGTGGAGGAAGCGAGGAAAAGAAATGTTTATTCCCCATATGATCTTGAATTAATATCCCATGAAGAATATGAAATAAAGTGGAATAAGTTTTGTGATGATTTTTTTAGTAAGAGGGAATAAAGCCACACTAAAATAAAATAAAAAAAGATATCTTTAACTTCATATTAAGACATATAAAAGAGTTATTACATAAAAGTTTAAAGCTATAAGTGGTACTAAGAGCAACTAATTATATAGTAAAAGACGGTATTCATGCCGTCTTTTAATCTTAAAAATCAAAATCATCATCTTCGATTAAATCTATATCTTTAATAGCAACTACTAAATCTTAAAATTTTACTGATTTAATTTCTTCTTCTAAGAAATTAAATTCACTATTTAAAATATATCTATCGTTCTTTAAATTAAATATATGAATCTTTTAGTGATATGATTTGCTATACAATATTTTGGGATACCATATGATTCATAAAGGTCTTTCTTTTTAACAATATCATCAAAAGAATTACTTGGACTAAGAACTTCTACAACTAACTGTTAAATAGTAATTTGTTGGCTTTGCATTATACTCATAACATAGATATAGTTAGACATTATTTTCCACAAAATGTTCTTCATATTTGTTCCAGTATTCCATATAAGTTCGTTTTTCATTGCCATCAAAATTAAGTTGAAACATTCTAAAAGTTACAGAAATATCCTTTGGTTGCCACTGCTCAACATAACTGTATTTATAGGTCATGCCCAGCTTTTTCATAACCTCTCCACTTGGGAGGTTGTTTCTATCGTGTGTAGCTGTAATATAGGCATATCCTCCACATTTAATTCGTTCAACTACTGACTTAGATGCTTCCGTTACAATACCTTGATTCCAAAACTCTTTTTTTAGTCCATAACCCAAATCATGATTTTCATCATCAGAAAGACAAACATAGCCGATGGGCTTGTTATCTTCTTTTAGACAAATTGCATAGCGATAACTTAAAGGCTTATTGTAATACTCTAAAAAGTGTTCTTTCAAAAACAATTTTGCTTCATTTATATTTTTTAACGGAAACCACGGTAAAAAAGTGTTAACATCTTCATCACTTAATATTTCAAATAAAGCATCTACATCATTTTCAGTAAACTTTCTAAGTATAAGTCTTTCCGTTTCAATTGTTGGTGTGCTTTCATTTACTATCATGCTTTCTTAGTCCTCCTTACTATACAAAACATAAGTATCCTTATTTACTGTACATTATATAAGCAATATTCAGCTTATAATTTTTATTATCATATTTTTTTATTTTATAAATGGTCATCAAAAGGTAATCATATTAAATACATCCCATGTTAAGGTTCAACTTAAAACACGTTTCGAGAAATTTATGGGAGAACAAATTTAAATACATCCCATGTTAAGGTTCAACTATGAAAAGTAGGAAAGTTACTGAAAATATAGTAGAATTTAAATACATCCCATGTTAAGGTTCAACTTCTGTACCTGTGTTTCCTTGCTCTATCCATATTATTTAAATACATCCCATGTTAAGGTTCAACCCTAAGAAGAAAGAAGTCAGAAATGACGGAGTAATATTTAAATACATCCCATGTTAAGGTTCAACATACAGTGTTAAATGTCGATGTAACTTGAGAAACATATTTAAATACATCCCATGTTAAGGTTCAACTATCGGTCGTGCGGTACACGCCTTAATCCTGTGGCAATTTAAATACATCCCATGTTAAGGTTCAACTTTAGCTAATTTCTTTTCGCCTTTGTAATCTGTTATTTAAATACATCCCATGTTAAGGTTCAACAGGTTATGGTTATAAATTTGTTCTAAATTACTTTTAATTTAAATACATCCCATGTTAAGGTTCAACACAGATTAATAATCAAATTCTGCTAGATACTTTAAAATTTAAATACATCCCATGTTAAGGTTCAACAAAGATTGGATAGAGTTATATAAGGAGTGGTCAAAATTTAAATACATCCCATGTTAAGGTTCAACCTTTTAGACAATGCCCATAATCTATACCTATTTTCAATTTAAATACATCCCATGTTAAGGTTCAACTTTAACAGTGGTAGGAATACCAGACTTTGCTTCATTATTTAAATACATCCCATGTTAAGGTTCAACTGTTCTCCCTTACTCCAATTATTAACGTAATAATCATTTAAATACATCCCATGTTAAGGTTCAACAATAATTTTTTATACTCTTGGTTAACAATATATTCTATTTAAATACATCCCATGTTAAGGTTCAACAGGAGCTACCTTATTTTTTATTTGTCGAAAAGTTCTTATTTAAATACATCCCATGTTAAGGTTCAACCTGAGATAATTTTATCTCTTGTACCATTACCATTATTTAAATACATCCCATGTTAAGGTTCAACATTAAACATTCATTTCCAGGTTTTATAGGCATTGATTTAAATACATCCCATGTTAAGGTTCAACTAATTCCCAACAAACTTTAAAATTAGACAAGTTCAAATTTAAATACATCCCATGTTAAGGTTCAACTAGAAAGTAAGCAGTATATAAAAGTAAATTATAAATTTAAATACATCCCATGTTAAGGTTCAACCTTCTTCTCTTTTTTCTTTATCTCCCCATAAGTTCCTATTTAAATACATCCCATGTTAAGGTTCAACCTAAAGGACTATGAAAAGAAAGATAAATTAAAAGAAATTTAAATACATCCCATGTTAAGGTTCAACTTTTCTTTTCTCCACGTTTCATTAAATAAAAAGAATTTAAATACATCCCATGTTAAGGTTCAACAGAGCAGGAACTGCCTTTATTTAAGGAGTATGCTTAATTTAAATACATCCCATGTTAAGGTTCAACGTCTTTAAGTTACTGGATGGATGGCGTGGAGGAATAATTTAAATACATCCCATGTTAAGGTTCAACAATTATTCGATTTACTTGAACGCGGAATATATGAATTTAAATACATCCCATGTTAAGGTTCAACGTATCCTGCCACATTAATACAGGACTTAGCTAGAGGATTTAAATACATCCCATGTTAAGGTTCAACTTTAACACACCTCCATTTTATTTATCCATTTATTAACATTTAAATACATCCCATGTTAAGGTTCAACAACCTAAAAAGATTATAGTTGTAAGTGGTAATCAATTTAAATACATCCCATGTTAAGGTTCAACCGGAAATAAAGCTTTAACTGATCCAAGAGATATTTAATTTAAATACATCCCATGTTAAGGTTCAACGTAAACGCGGTGATGTTGTTAAAATATTTGGTAGATGATTTAAATACATCCCATGTTAAGGTTCAACCCCTCCTTTCTATGTAAAATAAAAAGACACCTCATTAATTTAAATACATCCCATGTTAAGGTTCAACGAAGTACCTATACTAAATAAATACTTTTTTATTGTAATTTAAATACATCCCATGTTAAGGTTCAACTTATTTAAATCCATAAGTTTATCCGTATTCTTTGATTTAAATACATCCCATGTTAAGGTTCAACGTTATTCCTAAGAAAGAAATTAAAGAGGTCAGAAAATTTAAATACATCCCATGTTAAGGTTCAACATAAAGAATGTTTCTTAAGAGCAGAAGAGGAATTATTTAAATACATCCCATGTTAAGGTTCAACCACTGAATTTAAGCCATTCTTTATTTTTATCATATCATTAAAACCATTGTATTTAAAGGCTTTTCTTAAAATTTTACCAACCGTTTTGCATTTTTAAAAAATCTACTAAAAAATTTCATACAAACCTTTATATTTCAATGGTTTATAGTGAGTTTTCTTTTAAGTGAGGTTGGTAAAATTTCGTTTAATTTATTGATATTTTTAATTTAAATATGTATAGAGTATTTTCAGATATAATTTTATTTCAAAATTATATCTGAATTTTAAATAAGATTATGAGTTTAGAGGAGATGATGCTATACTTATTTTAATATAAGAACTTAAGGGGGATGTTGATGTTTAAAATTTTTAATAAAAAACAAGAGAAAAAAGATAAAGAGGAAGAGAAAAAGAACTCATTTGCTCTATATTTACTATTTAAGGACTCATTTGTTATAGATAAAGAAAAATTAGCTAGTAAAATAGAAGAAATTGATAATGATAAGGTTTCAGTAGAACCTATATTAGGATTAGATGGAGATGAAGCCTTTTATAGTTATGTAACTATAGGTGATGACAAGTTTAGACTGGTAGGAATAGATTGTCCGTTACCGAAAGAAATAAGTAGTTATACAATAAATTGTGGTTATGGCAATAGGGAAGAGTTAGAAGCAATGGGTAATCATAAGTATCATGTAATAGCTTTTTATGAAGGGACAAGTGCAGATAAAAATCATATTTTTAACTTATATTCTAAATTAGCATATGGATTTTTACATTATGGGTTTTTAGGATTAGCTAATGGATACAGTTGGAATGTAATAATACCAAGCTTAATAAAAGATATACCAGAGAATAAAGAAGTAAAAACTTTGCTAAGTACGCCATCTATGATGATTTGGAGAAATTTTATTAAGATTCCACATAATGAAGGTGTTTGGTTTACTACAAAAGGAAATAACATATATGGAATTCCAGAGTTTGCTTTTTATGGCACATTTGAAAACAATCAGGAAGTGTATAATATTTTTGAAGACATATTCTACTATATATATGATACAAAGGCAGAAGTACATATAGGAGATACAATGCAAATTGAAGAAGAGGTATACTTAAAATTTAGAGAAGTATATGAGCTGCAAGATACACTTGAAGGGGAAGAAATTAATACTTTGGTAATTGAAAAAATTACAAGTTCTGAAATAAATTAAAAATAATGGGTTAGAGATAAATATATCTCTAACCCATTATTTTTAAATAATTTATATACTAACTTATTAATTTCCAAGGGGTATCCCATGAATTTTGTACCTTTGTATCTGGAGCAAAGCCATGTGACCACCATTTTGCTTCGTAAGTCTTTCCTTTATAGCTAACTTTATCTCCTGCATTATAGTTTTTATTAGGATCCCATTCATTTTCAGGTAATTTAGTAATTTCATCTTCAGTTGATTTTAATAGCCCATCATTTGTAATTTTATAAGTTATGCTATTACCTTTTTCTAGTTCTAAATTATTATCTAAATTAGTAATTAATAATCTGTCTTTTGATTCTTGATGTTTTATTGTAATATAGTATCCAGTTTTAATAGGAATATTTTTAACTAAAGATTCATTTGATTTATTTCCTATAAAGTCTTTTGTGTAAACAATATTTCCGTTATTATCTTTAATTGAAAGTGATGCATAACTATCGTCAAAATAAACATGGGGTGCACCTTTTTTTATATCAATATTAGCTTCATTAGAGGATAAGTCTAAGGTTAACTCTCCAAAGAGCCAATCTCCTAAGCCTTTAAAGGTAAAATTAAAATGGTTACCTACATAAGGGCTTTTATTTGGAACTGGTATTTCACTTTCACTAATTGGATTTAACTGATTTTTATTAATTTTATATGTGTTAGCAGCTCCTTTATCAAGGGCTAAATTTTTATCTTTATTAGTTATAAAAAGTCTATTTGAATATTCTCTGTGTTTAACTGTTAAATAATATCCTTCTTTTAAAGGAATATCTTTAATCATAGCATCATTTACTTCATTACCAATAAAATCTTTATAAAAAACAGTTTGTCCAGAATTGTCTTGAATTAAAATTGATGCATAGCTGTCATTAAAGTAATAATGGGTTTTTATATTTTCAATGATAAGTTTGCTAGTTAATTTATCAAGATTTAAATCAAGTGTAGCAAACTGCTGATCACTATATCCTTTAAAATCAAATGTGAAATTTGAACCTTCATTTGGATTTTCTATAGTTATTGTTGAATCTGGCAAAAGATTTTTGTGTTTTTTTAACATTTCACTTTTTAAAGGTTCTGCTAATGCATCTATTGCAAGTTTTATTTCTATTTTAGCTTCTGCACAATCACTTTCAGTCATAAGCCTTTCAGCATAAATTTTATTTGCAAAGCTGTCAATTCTTGCTGCTAATTCTTGGTTAAGATTTTGATTTAAGATTTCATTTTTTAGTCCTTGGCTAGTAACAACTAATGTATTAGTCTTATTATTAGCAAGAGTAGTTTTATTATCTCTAATTTTTAAACGAGATGGTTCACAGTGATATAATCTAATTTTATATCCTTCCTTTAAAGTTTGACTACTATTTTCTAATACTGCATTTGTGCCATTAATTGATTTTGTATAAGTAATATTATTATTTTGATCTAAAATTTCAATTTTAACATATTGCTCATTTGGAAAATAATCATGTGGTGTCTTATTAAGAACTTTCACATTCAACTTTTCATTTTCTAAATCTACAGTAGCCGTAGCAAACAAATTATCAGCTATTCCTAAAAAATCTATTTCTTGATTTACTAAAGTGCTTTTTGTACGTAATTTATAATTTAAAGTTACATTATTATTAGTTTCTTTAACTTTTAAATAATGGTTATCAAGTGTATATGATTTATTAGAACTATTTGTACTGTAAATAGTATAAATACCTACTGGCAATTGACCTAGAGAAATAGTTTGATTTGTAATAGTAACTTTTTTTACTTCTTTTTCTCCATTCATTATATAAAGAGTTTGATTTTTAATTTGATTAAAATCATCAATTTTAAAATTTAAAGTTACATTTCCACTTAGTCCAGTTGTAGCTAATTCATCTGTAGTTACTAAAGATAATGGAGTTTCAAGTTTTAATAGTTGTTGTATTTTAGAAACTTCATTAGCAGGAACAACTTCATTTAGTGGTGCCACAGGTCTGTAATTTTTATATCTATTTTCTTCCTTTTGCCAAGAGGTCATATCTCCTCCAAAGGATTCTATAACTGGTGTAAAATCTAGCTTACTTATTTCACCATAGTATTTACTTATTAAATCAAATTGTTTATAGTCAGATGTATTAAAACCAGGAGTATTTGCTAATTTACGATACTCTTGATTGAAATGAGTAAAACTAGCATCTCCAGCTTTATCCTTCAAAATTACATATCCATATAATTGCTCTCTTAGTCCCCAAGTATTAAAAGCTGCTTTATCTTGATGCCAAAGTTTGTTTACATTATTGTCAACAGTAGTTTTTCTACCATAATCGTATAGCCAGCCATTTTTGAAAATATCTACATCAGGATCCTTCTTCTGAAGGCTATGAGCATATATATTATTCCAAACTTCACCTCTAGTAAAATCATTTTGATATCCATGTCCAATTTCATGTAAGGCTCCCCAGCCTTTAGATAACCAAAAACTAGCTACTGAATCTGAAGTTTCTGCAGTGTGATTTCCTCCATAATAAGCAGCACCAGCACCATTTTTGTCAGCTTTTATAAAATACTTATTAGGAACATTTTTATCAGTTTGAATATTTGTATTAAAACTAATTCCAGCTAAATTATTGTAGTATTCAAATATTTCATGATAATAAAGAATCAATTGATCAATAGAAGAAAAATCCTTCATGTTTTTCATGTAAGCTTTGTCTTTTTGTGGAACTAATAATTGAAAATAATCATCTATTACCAAAGCAAAAGCTGCTGATGTTTTGTCCCACTGATTAAAAAAGGTTTGTTCATTTTGTCCTTTTTTATAAATAGGCAAAGTTTGCATATTGCTAGTTACCTTATATTCAATTTTAGGTTTTTCACTGCCACCATAAACTGTATCTACAAATGGAACAGAGCTGTATGGAGTTGATATAGTAATTGGTGTTTGATTAAATGTTTTAGAGATTTCATGTTGGTTATTATCATTTAACAATCTCACAGTTAAGTTTCCTTTAAAATTAGGATTTACCTGTTTAATTGTTAGCTGTACATTTGCAGGTAAAATTATACCTAAATCCTGCTTATCATGACCAAGACCTTTAGAAAAACCAGTTTTTCTAAGCCAAGTAGGATCTTCTAAGGTATAAAGTTCTTTTTGTCTTACTTCGTCAGCATAAACATTTTTTGCACCTCCAAATATAGAGCAAATAAATAATAATTGAAGCATTAATAATTTGATGAATTTTTTCATTAGATTTCCCCCTTATTATAAATTAAGTCTGCTAAATAAAAATGTTTTAAAAGCTTGTTAACAAACTTAAATTCTATTTTAATAATAGTTAAAAATGAAAAAAACTTAATTTATGATATATTGTATTTTTTAGTTAAATTTAATTTTAAATTTAATATTTATATATTCATATAATATATATCTAAATAAAATATAGTATTTTATAATAATTAAGAAAAATGTGTAAATAAACTGCAGAAAATGTTTGTGATAATTTTAATTAAATTTTATTATAAAAATAGTTATTTTTCACTAATTTTGTATAAATGGGCATTAAAATGTAATAATTAGATTTATATATATAAAAAAAGAGTATTCCATTTTATTAATGAAATACTCTTTTAAAATTATATATTGGAAATATGTAGATAAATTATTCTAAAGTCAAATGTATATTTGAACATAAGTTAATAGTTTCATTTTAATATAAATCACTTATTTCTTGTTTTGACATAGGGAAAATAATATATCCTAGTACTATTGCAACTATTGTTGGCATAAGCCAAGCAAATCCTACATCACCAAGAAGAATAAAATCTAGATTTATAGTAGGTATTGTTTCCAATATACCAAAAATTAATGAAGTATAAATACCAAGTCGTACTGCTTTTATATTTCTTATATATTTGTTTGCTAGGGTTGTAGCTATTAAGGTTATTGTTACTGGATACAATACACTTAAAATAGGCCCAGATATTTTAACAATATCATCAACACCAAGGCGTCCAATTATAATACTAATTACTGAAATTACAATTGCATTGATTTTATAAGGCAGCTTTCCATTGGAGACTTTTTCGAAAAATGCAGAACCAGCAGTTAACAGCCCAATAGAAGTTGTTAAGCAGGCAAGACCTATAGCAATTCCTATAAGAGTAGTACCAGTATTACCTAATATAGTCTTTGAGATTAATAATAATAAACTTGTTTTAGATATACCAGAAATTTCAAATCCACTTGTTTGGGCTCCTAAAAACATTAATCCACCATAAATGAATGCTAAACCAATTATAGCAACACCGCCTGATTTAAGAGTCATAGGTAAAAGTTCTTTCTTTGAATAATTTTTTGATATAAGTTCATTTGTAATAACAGAAGCAAATAATAGTCCAGCTAGTGCGTCCATAGTTTGATAACCTTCTATAAAAGAAAAAGATAATACAGAATTTACATCAGTATGAACAATACTTCCTATAGGAGAAATTATTCCTTTAATTATTATAAATGATAATATAATAATTAATGAAGGAGTAAGATACTTACCTATGGTATCAATTACAGAAGATCTCTTTAAAACAAAAATTAAATTCACTGCAAAATAAATTATCATGGAAATAAGCGGTGTAAGACTAGGTACTAAAGGATTCATAGCTAATTCATAAGTGGTTGCAGCGGTTCTTGGAATTGCAAGCATGGGACCTATTGCGATAAATAGTATTGTGGCAAAAATCACAGCAAATTTACGACCTATTTTAGATGCCATGGTTTCAAAGGTACCATCTCCTTTTGTTGCAGCTATTATGGCTAAGAGTGGCAGCCCAACTCCAGTGCATACAAATCCGATAATACCTAAAATATATCGGTCTCCTACCATATTACCTAAGAATGGTGGAAATATTAAATTGCCAGCACCGAAAAACATGGCAAACAGAGCAAAGCCTACTACAATAACATCTTTTGTACTTTTCTTCACAATAGTTTCCTCCTTAAATTAGTTTTCAACATTATAATACTAAATGTTGCATTTATCAAATAATATTGTTTTTTAGTTGTTAATAGAATATTAATATGTTGTTAACATAAAATCATTATATATGATTAGTAATGTATGTAAAAATTACAAAAAAAATAAAGAGATATATATTAGGGAAGTATATGACAACTAAGTTCTATTTTAATATAGTGATAATCATTTAATCAATAATTAATTTTAGATTATTTTTCAAATATTTAGTTAAGTCAAAAATGATAATGGGAAAATATAAAATATTAATCAGCTATATTAGGAATTTATTACAATATATGGATGGCTATTATAAAGGAGATAAAAATCAATTTATTTTGATTTTATAAAAGTTGTTTTAAAAAATTTTAAAAAATTCATAAATAATACGATCTTTATTTAAGCAAAATTTACATATACTACATTTGCTGTAGAAAATTATATCATAATAGATAAGATTTTACCACAATTCTATCTTTTATTCTTCGTTTTTCCTTAGCAGAAAAGATTTTTCCTTATGGAAATTAAAATCATATATAAGTTAAATCTTCATTAAGAAGCCTTATAAAGAGTTTCTTAAATAAATCCTAATGAAATTTTTATATAAAGCAACATCTTATCAAAATATATTACCAAATGATATTGTTAAGAGTTATAATATAAAACGTAGAAATGGAGGAAGGTGTATGACATCATTTTTAATTATATCATTAGTAATAATTATTTTATCAAGTATTAATCTATATAGATTTAAAAATGATACTGCAAAGGTTGTTAGCTTAGTACTATCTTTTATTGGAATTTTGGATTTTATTGTTATGGTGATTTTAATACTTATATTTAAAAAATGAATATATTCAAACATAATCAGTTAAGATAAGAATTACATATAATAATTTATTATAGGGTTAAAGTGAGGTAATAGAATATGGGCAATATAAAATATATTAATAATAAACAGGCAGAGAGATTGATAGAAGAAAATGATGAACTTTTAATATTAGATGTTAGAAGGAGTAATGAATTTAGAGAAAAAAGAATCCCCAATGCAATAAATATCCCTGTAGAAGAATTAGAGGGAGAAATTTGTGAACTAGAAGATTACAAAGATAAACCAATTTTAGTTTATTGTGAAGCTGGATCAAGAAGCAGTACAGCTTGCTTTATACTGGAAGAAGAAGGTTTTAATAAACTTTATAATTTAAGAGGCGGAATATTAGATTATAAAGGAACAGTAGAAACTGAATAAACTATAAATGTATATATACCTTTTTAGTAGATATATCTATTAAAAGGGTATATTTTTTTTATTATTCTTAGTATAAATATTAAATTTTAAATAATTTTTCTTGCGCATATTTAATTTATTTTTAAATTATAATTAATTTATTGTAAATTTTTACTCGAAATCAAATATTATCAAAACTTTTAGTTGAAATAAACTAATTCATAAAATAAAATTAAAGTATTATATTTACATTTATGTTTATTATATTTTGAGGAGGGGTTTTATGGTAAGTAAAAAAATTAGAACTTTAAGTATTGTTACATCGGCTATGGTTATATTTTCATCAACAAGTGGAATAAGCGCTTATGCAAGGACTGAACCTATTGCAAACAATGAGAAGTTAACAAAAAATGAAATAACCTTAGATGAAAAAGCCAATATAGATAGTATAATAAAAAATTTGAAGTTTGAAAAGATAAATTTAGATGAGGAAAATCAAGAAGAGGTAGTAAGGGTTATAGTTGAGGTAGAAGGTAAATCAGCAGCAGACATGACTGCTAATGGAAGTAAAATAAATGTTCAAGATGTAAATAGAGTAAAAAATAATATTAAAACCATACAATCAAAAGCTAGTAGTTTACAAGGTGCAAAAATAAGACATAGTTATGGAACGTTGATAAATGGATTCAGCATGGATATAAAAAGAAAAGAAATGAATTCATTAAAGAAAATACCTGGAGTAGTCAGCGTTAAAGAAGCAAATGTTTATTATTTGGACATGAGTAATGCTAAAGAGCTTACTCAAGTTTATACTGAATGGAGCAATTATGGATATAAAGGAGAAGGAACTGTAGTCTCCATAATAGATACTGGCATAGATTATACTCATAAGGATATGAGAGCACCAGAAAACCCAACAAAAAATAAATTGAATGAGTCAAAAGTTAGGGAATTAGTAAAATCAGGTGCGTTAGAAGCAGGACAAAGCTGGCTAGATAAAACAGCAGTAAAGGGATATTATAGTGACAAAGTGCCATTTGGATTTAATTATTCAGATGATAATGAACAAATTATAGATCTTCAATATGATGCTTCAATGCATGGAATGCACGTTGCTGGTATTGTTGCTGCTAATGCTAGTGAAGAAGATATGAAAAAAATGGAAGGGGTTCAAGGGGTTGCTCCTGAAGCCCAACTGTTGGCAATGAAAGTATTTTCTAATGGTCCACGACCAAGTGCTTATACAGATGATGTTGTGGCAGCTATAGAGGATTCAGTATTAATAGGTGCAGATGTTATAAATATGAGTTTAGGATCTACAGCGGGATTTGTAGATGTCAATGATGCAGAACAAAAAGCTATAAAGAAAGCTTCAGAAGCTGGTGTTGTTGTGGTAGTTTCTGCAGGAAACTCATCTTATCAAACACAACCTTATAATGATCCTAATGTAAAGGATATTGGTACAGCTGGTTCACCAGCATTAGCTAGAGATGCATTTATGGTAGCAAACTATAATAATTCACTTATAACTTTCCAATCTGTGGGGTTATGCGATAAAGATGGAAATCCTGTGAAAGGCTCAGATGGACAAGCTATAAGATTCCCATATACAGAACATACAATTAAAATGGATAAAGGTTCTATACTAAAAGATATAGTAAATTGCAATTTTGGCGAGGTTAACGATTTTGCTGGAGCAGATGTTAAAGGAAAAGTTGCTCTTATAAAAAGGGGAAATATATCCTTTGCAGAAAAGATAGTAAATGCTCAAGAAGCAGGAGCTAAAGCTGTAATAATGTATAACAATGAAAGCGGAGAAGACAGTTTAATTAATATGGCTGAAGATCCAGCAATTAATATACCTGCTATATTTGTAGGAAATACTTTAGGTAAAACTATAGCTATAAGCATAGCTAATGGTAATCCTTATACAATAAAATTAGGTACAGGTTCAATATTTTTACCTAATGAAGGTGCAAATGATTTTGCTTTAAGTACATCTTGGGGATGTGCACCAGATTTATCATTTAAACCTCAAATATCTGCTCCAGGCGGCAGTATATATTCAACACTTAATAATAATGCTTATGGAAATATGTCAGGAACATCTATGTCAGCACCACATATATCTGGAGCTATGTCAGTTATAAGGGAATCCTTAAAGAAAGATTTGCCTCATATTAGTGGTAAAGATAGTGTAGAATTTGCAAAAATATCTGTTATGAACACAGCAAAACCTCAGTATGAAACTCCACAACCAGGAATGGAAGCTAGACCTTTCTCTCCAAGAAGACAAGGGGCAGGAATGCTTCAATTGAATGAAGCTGTAAAGAATAGAGTTACTGTAACCCATAATGGAGAAGCATCTGTTGCATTAAAGGAAATTAAATCTGACAAAGTGTCTTTTGAATTAGATATTAAAAATTATGGAAATAAGGATGCAGCTTATACATTAGGAGTAGAAGATGGAGTATTAACAAATAACATACAAAGTAACATTTCACAAATAACTCCGTATGATGATGTGTTACCTGAAGATAAAGCTAATTTAAGCTTTAGTGATAAAGAAATTGTTGTAAAAGCAAACAGTTCAAGAAAAGTTACAGTTACATTATCATTAAAAGATGTAACTTCAGAGAGCTTTATTGAAGGATTTGTAAAACTTGAGTCTAAAGATGAAAAGGAAAATCCAAATTTATATGTACCTTTCATGGGATTCTATGGTGATTGGTCTAAAGAGAGAGTAATAAGTGATTGGAAGTGGGAAAATCCAACAAGCTTCCCAGCTATGCTTAACTTAAGCTCTGCTGTAGCATCACAGGTTCAAGGAAGTTATGTATATTTAGGAGAAGGAAATAATGGAAAACTAGTTGATGCAGTAATTTCTCCAAATGGAGATGGAAACTTAGATAATGTTGTGCCAGTATTATATAAGTTGAGAAATATAAAAACTGCAAGAACAGAATTACTTGATAAAGATGGTAAAATTTTAGGTGAAGTTGGATATCAAGATAATATGAGAAAACAAGTATATAACAGTCCTGATGGAAGAGGAAAGGGCGTTTATCTATATCCAGATTTAGCTTGGGATGGAACTTATTATGATGTTACTAAAGGAAGTAAAGTTGTACCTAAAGATGGAGAATATTTTTTAAGATATAATTTTTATGTGGATTTACCAAATTCAAAACCACAAAAGTATGATATTCCTGTGATAGTCGACACAGAGATTCCAGAAGTTAAAATACTATCTGGCAAGGCAACTAGTAATAAAGAATATAAGCTAGAGTGGGAAGTTAATGATTATTCAGGTGTTGCATCTTATGATGTTATTCTTAATAAAAATAAAATACCAAATAAAGATATAGTTTTTGATGGAAATAAATATAGTGTTACTTTAAATTTAACTGAGAATAAAGATAATGAAATCTCCATAATAACTGTTGATAAAGGACTTAATGTTGCAGTAACTCCATTTTCTGTTAAGCATGGTGCTATAGAAAGTTCTATAGTTAGTTTTGACAACATAGATCCAACAGCAGTGGAATGGAATGAAAATGTTTTTGACAGTAAAGGATTATATGAAATTAGGGGAAGAGTAACCGCTCCATTAAATAAATTACAAATAAATGGAGAAGATGTAACTGTAAAAGAAGATTTAACTTTCAAATATGTATTAGATAAAGCTAAATTAAGAGAAGGAACTAATAATTTAAGAGTTTATGCAGAAAACCTTGATGGTACTGTAGCTTCAGTTAAGATAACAGAAACTGATAAAGCATTAGCTGATTATGCTATTAAAATCTTCTTAGATACAGAAGATCCAATTTTAAATTTAACATCTCCTACAGCAAATGAAAATGGAGAAATATTAATTGGTAAAGATAAAGACTATGTAGATTTACAAGGATGGGTTGCAGATAGTGGATTTGGATATACTTTCTATATCAATAATAAAGTTGTTAAAAAAGTATCTGTAGAAGGAGAATATGGAGTAGACAAATCTAGATATGATTTTAATGAGAGAATAGAAGTAAAAGAGGGAGATAAAATCCAGCTTAGACTTGAAGACATGATGAATCATGTAGTTACTAAAACTTTAACTGTTAAGAAAAGCCAAGGTCCTAATTTAACTGTAACAGGGATAGAAAGTGGAAAATCATATAGATCAGTTAGACCTAAAGCTTCAGTTGACAAAAAGGTGAAAGTTAAGGCTGCTTTAAATGGAAAATCATATACTATGGGTACTCTAATTTATAAAGAAGGAGATTATGATCTTAAAGTTACAGCTACTGCACCTGATGGAACTTACACAGAGGAAGTAATTAAGTTTAAGATAGACAGAACTGCTCCAGTAGTAAATATAAAAAACATCGAAAATAACAAGGTATATAATATAGATGTAGTTCCTGTAATAGAAACTGAAGAAGGTGCCGAAATAACAGCTACATTAAATAAAAAACCTTATGAGTTAGGAACTT
The DNA here is from genome assembly GCF_014836835.1 of Clostridium faecium. Lineage (GTDB taxonomy): Bacteria > Bacillota > Clostridia > Clostridiales > Clostridiaceae > Clostridium_J > Clostridium_J faecium. The sequence continues at coordinate 45,390 of NZ_JACSQB010000078.1, forward strand.
CTATTGGAGATGAAGATGGAAATTATGAATTAAAAGTTACTGCTACTGATGAGGCAGGCAATACAGGCAGTACTACTGTAAAATTCAAAATAAAGAAAGCTGGAACAGAACCTAGAGTTTATGGTATAGATAAGGATAAAAAATATTATAAGTCAAATATTTCCCCTAGAATAACAGTAGCTTCTGGTGTAGATTTAGAGCTTACACTTGATGGACAACCATATAAAAGTGGTACAACCATATCAGAAGAAGGAGAACATTTATTAAAAATAAAAACTATAGATAGATTAGGAAATATCTTTACTGATGAATATGATTTCATTATAGATAAGACTCCTCCTACAATAACAATTTCAGAAGTTGAAAACAAGGGAGTATATAACAAAGAGGTAATTCCTAAGATAACTACATCAGAAGATTGCGAAATAACTTTAACTTTAAACTTAAGAAGCTATGAAATGGGAACACCTATAACTGACAACGGAAACTATAGATTAAAAGTAGTTGCAGTAGATAATGCAGGTAATAAAGAAACTATAACTATAAGATTCTCTATAGATAAAAGCAAAAACAATGAAGAAGATAATATAAAAGATAGTATATGGGATAAGATTAAAGAGAATATAAAAGGTTATGTGGAAGATGTGGAAGATAAAATAGAAGAAACAACAGAAAATAAAGTAGAAGACATTGTAAAAGATAAAATAGAATCAACAGAAATTGCAGAATAAGATTATTTTAAATATTACTGGATAGCAGCTATCCAGTAATATTTTTTTAAAAAAATTTATTATTTAGCAGAGGGTAAAGAAAGTGTACATTATATTGAATTAAAATCAAAGTTAGTAAAAAATCAATTTTAAATAATTAGAAACTAAAGAGAAATATAGGGAGAATAATAAAATCTTATAAGTATAAACTAAAAGAATTAAGATATTATAAAAATTTATATCTAAAAAGATTATATAAAAAATAAAAGAAGAAAAGGAGATAATATGAAAGAAAGGGAAGTAGTAATAGAAACAGGCTTGAATTTAGACAATAGTTATGCTCAACTTCCAGGAATATTTTTTACTAAACAGAGTCCAAGTCAGGTACCTTCACCAAAATTAGTTGTATTAAATCATTCGCTAATAACTTCTTTAGGATTAAAGGCTAAGGGACTAGAAAGTGCTGATGGAGTAGATATACTTGCAGGAAATAAGATTCCAGAAGGCGCTACACCTCTTGCACAAGCATATGCAGGACATCAATTTGGCCATTTTACCATGTTAGGTGATGGAAGAGCTTTATTAATAGGAGAACATATCACTCCACTAGGGCAGCGAGTTGATATTCAGCTTAAGGGTTCAGGTAGAACTCCATATTCACGAGGTGGCGATGGGAAAGCAGCACTAGGTCCAATGCTAAGAGAATACATTATAAGTGAGGCAATGAATGCGCTAGGTATTGCTACCACACGTAGTCTGGCTGTAGTTACAACAGGAGAGTCAATAATAAGGGAAACTGAATTACCTGGTGCAATACTAACTCGAGTGGCTGCCAGCCATATACGTGTTGGTACATTTCAATATGCTTCAAAGTGGGGGACAGTTGAAGAACTTAGAGCTCTAGCTGATTATACTTTACAAAGGCATTTTAAAGAAGCAAATGATAAAGAAAACCCTTATATTTTCTTGCTTCAGGAGGTAATTAAAAATCAAGCTGAGCTTATTGCAAAATGGCAACTGGTTGGTTTTATTCATGGAGTAATGAACACTGATAATATGGCAATTAGTGGAGAAACGATTGATTATGGTCCTTGTGCCTTTATGGATGCCTATGATCCTGCAACTGTATTTAGTTCTATTGATACTTATGGTAGATATGCCTATGGTAATCAACCTAATATTGGGGCATGGAATCTTGCAAGGTTTGCTGAAACTCTGCTACCATTGCTGCATCCTAATCAGGAGGAAGCTCTCAAGTTAGCACAAAATGCAATTTCAGATTTTGCTACATTGTATAAGGGAAATTGGCTTTCTGGAATGAGAGGAAAACTTGGCATATTTAACGAAAAGCCTGAGGATGAATTTCTAATAAAAGGACTTCTAAACATAATGGAGAAGTATGGTGCAGACTATACTAATACTTTCCGTGCATTAACTTTTGATAACATAGAAGATACAGTGTTGTTTGGAAAAGTAGAATTTGAGGATTGGTATAAGTTATGGCAAGAACGATTAAAAACACAAGAAGAATCAAAAGACTCCTCAAAAGAGCTTATGAAAAATAGTAATCCAGCAGTAATTCCACGTAACCACAGGGTAGAAGAAGCACTAAAAGCTGCAGTAGAGCAGGGTGATTATACTGTGATGGAAAGACTTTTAGATGCACTTTCAAAACCTTATGCTCACTCTAAAGAACAGGAATATTATTCTACATTACCTGAACCATCAAGTTGTCCATACAGAACTTATTGCGGAACTTAATACAAAAACAGCTAGTAAAGCAATCTATAAATATGATTATCATCTATAGTGTAGTGATGTTTGTATTTGTAGATTTTAGAATTGACTTAGTTATATTTTTATCATCTCTTGTGTCAGTATTTGTACCCAAAATTACTGCAGGTACATTGGCTAAACATCGTAATAAATACTTAACTCAAGTTGGAAAGTATGTATCTAGTATAAAAGATTTCTTTGAAGGTTTTAAATTAATTGATAATAGGACGCGAGATAACATATGGAAAGAGCATGATAAAATTATTAAAAACACAGCAGGTAAAAGATATAAATACGGAAGATTTAAAGTTGTTACCCTTAGAATAAATGGATTTGCTGTAGATATTATTGGGGTATTTAGTTTTATTGCAGTAGGAATTTTATTTTTAAAAAAGCAAATTACTATAGGCAAAGGTATCGCTACCTTTGGATATATCCAATGCTTTATTAATCCTATAGATGAGATTTTAAGAGGTATAAACACTATAAGTTCATTGAAACATATAAAATCTAAAGTGTTTTACTATATAAATGAATATGAACTTTCTAATAAAGTAAATAAGAAGAATTTTAATTCACATATAGAATTTAAAAATGTAAATATTAATTATGAAAACTTTTCAATTAAGAATTTTTCTTATAAATTTGAAAAAGGTAAAAAATACGCTTTAATTGGACATAGTGGTTCTGGAAAATCAACTAGAATAAATGCTCTTATGAATTATAGTGAATTAGATAGCGGTAGTATTTATATTGATGATGAGAATTTAGATTCATTAGATACTTCCAATATAATATGCTGCATAAATCAAAATGAACATATATTTGCAGATAACTTTATAAACAATGTTTTCATGTTTTCCACATATAAAAATGATAAAATTAATGAAATTGTTGATAAGTTGAACTTAAATATACTGGGAAATATAAAACATAAGGATAACTGTCAAAAGTTAATTTTGAATTTTGGCAAAATACTTGATTTGTATTAACAAAGTGATAATATATAAAGTGTATATCTAAATAGCATAAATTCTTATAATATACAATAAATACAATATATTGTTTAAAAAGGTAGAAAAAATATATTTTTTAGATTTATATAGTGGATACAAATTCTTTCAAAGGTTGATTTTCGTAAAAGGTAATGTAATGACCATCATGATACATAGGGATTGTAATGCTGTGGGTCATATATGCTGGATTGAATCAAGCCCTATATGTAAAGAAAGGTTATATATAGAAAAAGTAAAAAATCATATAAAAATCAGGCAGAATATTAAAAAAAATTCAAATGAAAAAGAACGAGAAAATATATCTTGGAGAATTGCACTAATAATGGGAAAGAAGAATCTGTAAAGTAATTACAAGGGGGGATGGAGGATGAGAGATAGGAGTGAGTACGTACAGCAGTTTTATAAGGATAACAAGCTGAATTTCGCTATGTCTATACTTATATGTATATTAGCAGCTATTTTTAATATAGCAAATGCATTTTTATTGCAGCAGCTTATAGATGTAGCAGTTAATGGAACAATGGATAAACTAAAAATTGTTATTTTAAAATATGTTATATTTATGTTCATGTTTTTAGTAATCTGTTTATTAAAAAGATATTTTATGAATAATTATGTTGAAAAAGCCATGAAACAATATAAGGATTATGCCTTTAATAATTTGTTAAAGAAAAACATAAATACCTTTGGTGGAAATATTACAAGTAAATATATTTCTATATTCACCAATGATTTAAATGTCATAGAAACAGGATATATAAGATCTGCTACTAGTATATTTTCTCAGAGCCTTCAATTTGTTTTAGCTATTGCAGCAATGGCATATATGAGTTTTTCACTTATGGTAATTGTTGTAGTTGCAAGTATATTATCTATAGTAGTATCTTTTTTGTTTGGTAATTCTCTTAGTAAAATGGATCAAGAAGTATCAAAAGTTAATGAAAAATTTATTGCTACGGTTAAGGACATGCTTACAGGTTTTAATGTAATTAAAAGCTTTAAGGTAGAAAAAGAAGTTTTTACTCAATTTAAATCAAGTAACAGTGAATTAGAAAATTCAAAGAAGAGAAAAAATAAGAAAGCTCAATTAATTGAAGTAATCTTAGGAGAAGCTGGAATAGCTCTTGCTTTAGTCACCTATGGTATGGGAGCTTATTTTTCAATAAAAGGATTCATTACCGCAGGAACAGTGGTGGCTTTCATACAATTGTTGAATTTTGTAATAGAGCCTATTAATCAACTTGGAAATTTAATTCCTGCAAGAAAATCTAGTAAGGGGCTTATTGAGAAAATGGAGAAGGCCACATACTTTGATGATAATGAAGAAAATAAAATATATATAAATGAATTTAGTAATGCTATTTCATTTAATAATGTTTCCTTTGGATATGAGCAAGGTATAGATATTTTAAAGAATATTAATATAAAGTTTGAAAAGGGAAAAAGTTATGTTCTAGTAGGGGCCAGTGGAAGTGGAAAATCTACAATACTTAACTTAATTCTTGGATACATGGACAATTATAGAGGAGAGATACTCTTTGATAATGTAGAGTTAAGAAAAATTAAAACCAGCAGTCTATATGAATTATTTTCAGTAATTCAGCAGAATGTATTTATATTTGATAATACCATTAGGGAAAATATAGTTATGTTTAAGGAGTATAATGATAAGGAAGTTAATAAGGCTGTAGATTCAGCTAGCTTAACTAATCTAATAAGTGAAAAAGGATATAATTATGTCTGTGGTGAAGGTGGTAAGTTTTTATCAGGGGGGGAAAAGCAACGCATTTCCATAGCTAGAAGTTTAATTAAAAAATCTCCTATACTAATTATGGATGAGGGTACATCTGCCCTTGATGTAGCTACTTCTCAAAGTATTGAAGAAGAGCTTGCAAAAATAAAGGGATTAACTAAAATTGTAATTACACATAAGATGGATAAAAACATTTTGTCCATGTATGATGAAATTATAGTTTTAAATAATGGAACAATTTATGAGAAAGGCTCCTTTGATGAGTTGATTTCTAAAGAAGGATATTTCTATTCATTATACAATTTAACCAATATGGTTCAACATAGTACTGTAGAAACAGAAAGCTGTACAATTTAAAAGTATAATGATATATTGAATAAAATCAATTAAATATTTTTTAAAATTAAATAATAGGTGTTTCATCTATTGTTTTAATTTTCTGTAAGTATTATAATTAAAGGAATTATATGTAATAAATATTATTGTAGAGAAATTTAAAGAAGGTGGAATGGACAATTATGGACAAAGTTTTAAATTTTGATACAATTATAATTTTTTTAGGAATTATATCACTAATATTAGTAAATATGTTTTCTATTCATTTTTTAACTAAAAGATGCAAAATGGATAGAAATAAAAATATATTAGTAACTTTAAATACAATTTCTTTAGTAATAAGCTTATTTATTTTAGTTGGTTTAGTTATATTAGTGATAATATCTAATTATTGTATTGGACCATAAATAGTTGGAGGATATGTTTTGTTATAATAAAAAATTATAAGTGTGATTAGGGATGGTTTTAAATGTATAAATATGCATTTTACCTTCCCTTTTTTTATTGGATTAAATTAAAAGTAGAATTATTTTAAATTTAAAAATGAATAAAGTAGATGTATTATAAAAAGTTATAAAAACAATGTTAATTATTTATCATTTAAATTGTACAAATTTGTCGACATACAATATAATTAAAAATGATTGGTTTGAAAAATATCTTTAATTATGCAAGTATTATGAAAAGAAAAAATAATATATAGAAAAATATAGGACTTTCAAAGGAGAAATATATGAAAAAGTTTAAATCATTGAATGCTTTTCATATGGCAGTTAAAAATTTGAAATATAGAAAGTTTAGAAGTATAGCAATGATTTCTTTTATTGTATTGTTATCAGCATCTTTATTTACAAGTTCAATGATTGTTTTTAATATAAAAACAGGTATGGACAAGGCAGTAGAGAGAATGGGTGCAGATATTATTGTAATACCTAATGGATATGAAGAAGATTTAAAGACAGCTATGTTTACAGGAAAAGCATGTACTATTTATTTTGAAGGTAATTGGGCAGAAAAATTATCTTCTGTAGAAGGAGTTAAAAAAGCTAGTCCACAATTATATTTAGCTACAATGACAGATAGTCTTTGTTGTGTAGGTGGCAATCAATTAATTGCATATGATGAAGACACAGATTTTGTAGTAAAATCTTGGCTTAATGAAGATGGTAAATTGAAAAAAGATGAGGTAATTGTAGGAAGTGATTTGATTGTTGGTCAGGATGGAATGGTTAAATATTTTAATTATCCTTTAAAGGTAAAAAATAAAATGGAAAAAACAAATATGAGTTATGATACCTGTGTTTTTATGTCTTTTGAAACAGCAAAAGAATTGGTGAAAACTAAGGAAGCAAGGAATTATTTAAAATTTGACAATTATGATAATTTAAGCTCTATGATTATGATTGATGTAAAAGAGGGCTATGATATAGAAAAAGTTAAAAATAATATTGAGTATAAATTTCCTAAACAAGGGATTGAAGTTTGTACTGCAAATACTTTAGTTAGCAATACTGTAAGCAATATGAAGCAATTTCAAACTTACAGTGCAGTTTTAATAACTCTTTTATTTATTATGACATTTATGGCTTTAATCATTATTTTCTCTTTGACTATTAAAGAGAGAAACAGAGAATTTGGAATTTTATATACTATGGGTATGATAAAATCCCAGCTTGTAAAAATGATTATTGTTGAAGCTGGCATAACAAGTTTAATTGGAGGAATTATAGGAAGTACTTGTTCTTATGGATTAATGATTATATTTAAAAATCTTATTGCTGTAAAATTACAAGTTGATGAATTGCAATTATATGGACAAGCTATATTTAAAAATTTCTTAATTTGCATAGGAATTTCATTAATAGCAGGAGTGATAGCTTCGTTATATTCAGCATACACAGTAGGAAAAAAAGAACCATATCATTTAATTAGTGAAAATAAAGTTTAAAAAATAACTAGGTGGAAAATATTATGAATTTAAAAACTGTAAATTTAAAAAAGAAATACGTAAGAAATGGAGAAGAATTTTATGCTGTAAATGATGTGAATATAGAACTACATAATAAGGAATTTGTAGGACTTGTTGGGCATTCTGGATGTGGCAAAAGTACTTTACTAAATATGATTGCAGGAATATTAAAACCTACAGAAGGAGAAATATTCATAAATAATATAAATATATTGAATCAAAATCAAAAACAATTGGCTAATATGAGGCAGCAAGTTATGGCATATATTTTGCAAGGGTATAATCTATTATCCAATTTCACTATTTTAGAAAATGTTTGTATGCCTTTATATTTATCAGGAAATAAAAATGTTGATAGGGATGCTGCTATTAAAATTTTAGACTCTGTGGGATTAAAAGATGTAATAAATTCATATCCCACTAGTTTGTCTGGTGGAGAACAAAGAAGAGTAGCTATTGCAAGAGCATTAATGCAAAATCCTAAAATTATTATTGCAGATGAGCCAACTAGTAATTTAGATTATGAAAATGCCATTAATGTTATGGAGAGTTTTAAAAAAGCTGCTGAATGTGGGGTTTCAGTGCTTGTAAGTACTCATGAAAAAGAATTTTATCATTATTTTCATCGTTTATATAAAATGGAAAAAGGCTGCATTGTTTAGATATTAAATTAAAGGGTAGTGATGTTATGGAAAGATCTGAAAATATTGTTATTACAAAAGAAAAGCTTATAGAGCTTGAAAGTGCACCAAAAACAAAATTCCAAAGGTTAATGGATTATCTTATTTGTTTTGGTCCTATCATTATGGGAGGACTTGCTTTATTAGAATATTATTTACTGCCAAATTATAAGAATAATCAAAGTACAAACTCCTATGGTGTATTCATAGGAGCACTTATGTTGGCAGTTTTTATAGGTTTTATAGTAAGTTTGTTTAAAAAAAGTGTATTTAATAAATTAAGGTATTTAGCTCCGTTCTATATTTTTGTATTTTTTCTATTAATGCTTTATGATTATTTAACTTTAAAGACAGGTATATTGATGATGCCATATTTTCCATGTGTAGACCAGTTGTTAAATGCAATGATAGAGGAAAGAGCGTATTTATTTGATTGTGCTAAGCATTCTTTAATTTTATTGTTTATGGGATATTTTTCAGGAGCAGTAGTAGGATTGATTACTGGTGTTGCATGTGGTTATAGTAAAAAGATTAATTATTGGATATCTCCATTTATGAAGTTATTAGGACCTATACCATCTACTACATGGCTTCCTATAGTTATGGTTCTTGCAGCTTCTTTATTTAAAGGAAGTATATTTATTATTGCATTAGGGGTATGGTATCCAGTTACAATGGCTACTATTACAGGCATTAATAATATTGATAAGTCCTACTATGAAGCAGCTAAAACTTTAGGGGCTAAAAATAGTCAGTTAATATTTAAAATTGCTATTCCATCAGCAATACCAAATATGTTTCAAGGGTTAACTACTGGTATGAGTAGTGCATGTACTGCTTTATTAGTAGCAGAAATGTTAGGTGTTGAATCAGGACTTGGATGGTATATTACATGGCAAAAATCTTGGGCACAATTTGCTAAGATGTATGCGGCAATTATCATAATATGTTTAATCTTTATCCTAGTTAACGTAATTTTTTCACTTATTAAAAAACGTGTATTACGTTGGCAGGAAGGAGTGGTACAGTAATGAAAACATCTAGAGCTTTAAAATTAAACAAAGTATCTAAGAGTTTTATAAGAACAGATGCTGAGGGAATAACCAATGCTTTGGAAAATATAAATTTAGAAATAAATCCAGGAGATTTTGTCAGCATTGTTGGGCCAAGCGGCTGTGGTAAATCAACTATTTTAAGATTAATAGCAGGACTAATTGTTCCAACCACTGGCAAAATTACTTTAGATGATGAAGAAATAAAAGGACCAGATCCAAAGCGGGGAATGGTGTTTCAAAAACCCACATTATTTCCTTGGCTAACTGTGGAACAAAACGTATCATTTAGTCTTCGTATGCAAAAGCAGTTAAAAGGAAATGAAGACAAAGTCAATAGAATGATTAATATGGTAGGTTTAGATGAATTTCGTAAGTCTTATCCTCATCAACTATCTGGGGGAATGGCACAACGTGTTGCATTGATAAGAACAATGATTAATGAACCAGAAGTATTTTTATTAGACGAGCCATTAGGTGCTTTGGATGCATTTACACGTATGAATATGCAAGACGAACTTCTCAATATGTGGAAGGAAAAAAAGCAAATAATGGTTATGGTTACTCATGATGTAGATGAGGCTATATATATGGGCACAAGGGTAGTTGTTATGGAACCAAGGCCAGGAAGAATAAGAGAAGATATAGCTATTGATTTAGAATATCCTAGAAATCGTAATAGCAAGAAGTTCTTAGAGTATCGTACAAAGATATTGGAAATGCTGAATTTTGGTAAAAATGAGCAGGAATAAAGAGGTGTCTTAAAATTAATTTTACCTTGAGGCAGCTACTTTAAATATATTTTAATTTGGGGGGAAATTATGAAGAAAAAATTACTAAGTTTAATGCTAAGTGCTATTTTAGTAGCATCAGTAGGATTAGTTGGTTGTGGTAAAACTGATAATTCAAATGCAGAGACAGACAAGGCAGTTTCTGCTGACAGTGTTGCAAATAAGGAAGAGCTTTCAGAAGAAGAAGCTTGGAAATTGGAGCCAGCTTATGGTGGAACTATTAAAATTGGATATAATGGAGGTCTTTGTTTAGGAGCTTTTGGTATTGCATCTGAAAAAGGTTTTTATGAGAAAGAAGGTTTAAAAACTGAAGTAGTAAAAATGACATCACAAACAGATGCCCTTGGAACAGGACAAGTAGATGTAGCAGGAGACCACATTGCAACATTATTAGTTCCAGCTGTTAATGGTGTTAATATGGTATTTACAACTGGATGTCATACAGGTTGTAAATCACTTTATGTATTAGCTAATTCTGGTATAAATTCAACTTCTGATTTAATTGGAAAAACAATTGCTGTTGGAGATGGAATTGGTGGATCTGATCATAATATTTCTTTAAGGTTTTTAAATCATGATAATGTAGATCCAAATAAAGTGAAATTCAAACCAGTAGAATCTAGTGCTGTTATATTGGCAATGGAAAATGGAGAAGTGGAGGCAGCAACTTTAAGTGATCAATTTGCAAAGAAATTTGTAGATGATGGTACATTAAAGATTATTCGTTCTTTAACATTTGATGAAGATTTTTCACAAGAAACCTGTTGTGTTCATGCTGTAAATAGTGATTTTTATGAGAAAAATCCTATTACAGTAAAAAAACTTACTCGTGCTCATCAAGAAGCAAGTAATTGGATAGAAAAAAATAAAGAAGAATTCGTTAAAATCATGCTTGATAAAAAATGGGCTTCAGGAGATTATGATTTAGTATTAGATATTGCTAACACATATAAATTTGATATTTCTGATAAAGCTACTGATGATACTTTGCGCAGTATTATTAATGATTACAAAACATTTGGCTTAATTGGTAAAGATAAAGATACAGATAAATTAATGGAATCTTTATGGCATGAAGTTTTAGCTGATAAATAAATGACGAAAGTTGAGGGCAACATTTGTGAAGAATAGGGTTGGAATAGGAATTATTTATTTAATTGCAGGAGTTTTGTTGATTTTTGGGCCACAAACCTTTATACCTGTTTGTCCACAGGGAGAAAAAATTATGAAATGTTTTTGGACTCAACGTGCTGAATTAGGAATAGGAATTTTGTTTATGGCTTCTGGAGTTTGTGTATTTTTAACAAAATCAGAGTTAATTAGATTGGGAATAAGTATATCAAATGTATTTTTAGGTGTTTTAACATTTTTGGTACCATTTGTTTTAATTGGCGGATGTAAAAACCTTGATATGACATGTAGAAGTATTACTTTCCCAATATTCTATGTAATTGCAAGTGTTGTAATTATAGTTTCTTTCTTAAATTGTTTCTATTTAAGAAAAAATATATCATAAAATAATATTCAAAATAAAAGGTATTTTCAAGTATTAATTTTTAAATTAAAGCTTAAAAATACCTTTTTATTCTATAGGAAATTATATCACCCTTGGGGAGCAACGGGAAGCCCGTTAAGGTTGCTCTGGGGTGCAGCATAGTTTAGAACTAAAACCATCGATATTATGTAAATATTGTGGAGATAAGTAATGCAATTAAGATATTGCTTAATACCGCAGATACAGTGCCATATCCTACTGCACCCCAGGGGACTGTATAGGAAACAGTTGCAAACTTAGATTCTGCAGCTGTTTTTTTATTTTCTTTAAAACTTATAATTATGTTACAGACCCCAGGGGTGAAAAGAGAATGCTGTCCATTGTCAATCGTCAATTTTTAATAATTATCATATAAACAAATTTTGTTTTGTATGAATTTTATATTGGGTAAATTTAATGACAATAAAGTATATAATTTACATTTGGTTTGGTATAATAGGTATAAAACTTATATTGTGCTTACAATGTAAGAAAAACTTAAATTATTAAAAATAATTGTTATTTTAGGCATCTAAAAATAAATAATAAGTCAAAGATGGGAAGTATATTTTGAGTTAGACAAGGAAACAGGTTCCGCAGATAGTAGAATTATCTAAGGGTTATGTTGAGGCAGTATAACATAAAATAGACGAGTATTCTAACTTATTTATTTTTGAAGATGACTTAGAAAGGAAAATATGAAGTTTAAAGTAAGAGAAAAAATATTAAAGGGAAATAATAAATTATATATTTATGTGCCTTTGAAAATACCGAAACAACTTACAGCTGTAGATCCAATAGTTTGGGATAAAGCCATAATAGGTAATTCAATTGGCTATGAGTTTCTAAAAAAAATGTTTGTTTTTGCTTCAAGTTTAGATACTCAACAACTTATATATATTCCAACAAATTCTGCAAAGTTAAATGAATATAAAGATATATGGGAATATGGAATATTTGATATGGATATTGTACTTGTAAATTATCATGGAGTTCAGCTTAAAGCTAAAGAAATATTTAAAGCTATTAAAGAAGCAAATGCAGTTTCTGAAGAGGTTAAAGATATACCCATTGAAGAAGCAGATATTCAGTATCCTGATGATTGGTTAACTGATAGAAAATTAACTACAAAGCGGTTCAAAAATCTTCTAATAATCTCAACTAATAGAGATGTATTTTTAAAACTTGCTTATGATACCAAGCATATGACGGGGATGGAGGATAACGAAGAATATAACTTTGATTATCATATTCATGAAGACTTAATTGGTACTTCAAAGGACAATGGATTCAATTTTTTATATTATCATGAAAAAGAAAATAGCGAAGCTTGAAGAGAAAATTGTATATTAAAACTTTTTATAGGGGGAAAGCTATGATAGTAAATGATGATATTATTATAAAATATTTTAATAATACAAACTGTGATGATTATAATAAACACTGGATTTTCTATAATATTGAAGAAAATAAATATCTTTTTCAAAAACCGTTATATGAAAATAAATATATTGTTCAAGATGTTTATAAAAAAATAAAGTGTATGCTAAATGAGTTTACACCATTAAATGAAAAACTATTTAGGAGGCTATTTCCTAATTTTCAGGAGATTTTAAAGTACTAGTGGTTGGTTGTCCAAACCCTTATGATGCAATGGTTAGAGAATATAACGAAGAAGAATATGTTATATTGGATTTAATTAGGCTTGGAGAATATGTTAAAAATGGATATAATTTAGAGAATATTATGAAACAATCATTAACTCATGAATTTGCTCATAAATGTATAGGAGAAAAATATAGAATTAGTGATAATCTATCTTATATTGAAAAATTAAGTTATATTACCTTTGATGAAGGATTTGCTCATCTATTATCTTATAAAGAAAACATTGAAAATCATGATTTTAATTCAGAGATTTATATAGAAAAGTTCAATAAGTCAAAAAAAGTTTTAGCTCAATCCATTAATGAAAAGGAAATAATAGAACAGGAAAGGTTATCACTATCCGCTAATTCAGGAGTATATTGGGATAAATTTGCTGCTATATGTGGCAAATTATACCTAGCTAAGCATATTAATTCATTATTAGAGATTTATGAAAAAGGTTGGAATGATATAATTGCTGATATTTTAAAGGAGTAGTTATATAAAAGAGGTTTACTTTAGAAAATGGAAAGAAGGTAGTTTTATTGATATTGTTTAAAGAAATTACAAGAGAAAACTTCTGGGAATGCATTGAACTTAATGTTGCAGAAAATCAGAAAAGTTTTGTAGCATCTAATGCAGTTTCAATTGCTCAATCAAAAGTACAACAGGAATGTATACCACTTGCGGTATATGATGATGATACAATGGTAGGATTTGTAATGTATTGTATTGATGAAGATGATGGTAAATATTGGATTTATAGAATGATGATTGATGAAAACTATCAATCAAATGGATATGGTAAAAAAACTTTAGAGAAGCTTTTGGAGATTATAAAGGAAGATAAGTCACATAATAAAATTTTTATTGGAGTTCATAAAGAAAATATTCAAGCTGTAAATTTGTATAAGAGTGTAGGATTTGATTTTAATGGACAAGTATTTGATGGAGAACATATTATGAGACTAGATTATTAATTAAAGGGGCGGAATATATGAAAGTACGACTAAAAAAAAGTTTAATTGGGCAAGTAGAAAATACATCTAAATTTGAAATAAAAAAGTTGACTTTAGAAGGGGCAGAGTTGGAAAAAGAATTAGTATATTGTTTATCAAAATTCATTGAAGGGACATTAGATCCAGATCTTGCAGGTAAAAAACCAGACAAATTTATTGCTAATCTTAAAAATGGTGTTTTAGGAGATTTCTCCAAAAGGTATATTATAACTGCATATGATAATGATGAAGTTATTGGTATTTTAATAGGATTTCCAGAAGAAGGAGAAAGAATACATATTTATTCATTACATGTTTCACCAGAGTATCGTAATAGAGGGGTAGGCTCTGCATTATTGTCTAGATGTATAAATGATATGTATATGAAAAACGTAAAAGACATCATTATAGATGTTCATGCTGATAATAAACCTGCGTATCACCTATATAAGAAAGTTGGTTTTGTAGAATTTTCATAAGCAAAATTCAATAAAAGAGTAATTAAGGTATATGAGAAAATAATTTGTGATTCTTAATATTATAATTGAAACTACTAAATTCACAATTATGGATATTTCTCACTGATGACTGGGAAATATCCATAGTTACTGTATTGGAGAACAGTGTTCTCCATAAATCCCAAACCATATTCCTATAATTATGGTTATGATATTTAATGATGTTACATATTCAAAGAATAACTGGCGAACACTGTTCGTCCCTACAAAGAAACATTTAAAGAAGTATAAATATGCAACCCTAGTAATAATATTTATTTTTTATCTATATCTAGAACTGTTTGCAGCAACACATTAGCTCCTTTTAAACAATTATCAAGTGGTGTTTTTTCTATTTCACAATGGCTGTGTCCACCAATACTTGGAAGGAAAATCATGGTTGTAGGTAGCATATCTGCGGCAAATTGGGCATCATGACCAGGACCACTGTACATTCTCATATTAGAGTAGCCGTAAAGAACAGCATTTTTCTCTACAAGATTAATTAATTCATTATTGAAAGTAACAGTTTTACGTGACCATAATTTCTTATAATTAACTTTGCAATTTGCTAATTTTTTTGGAATATTTTCGATAATTTTCATTACTTGTTCTATTATCCTTGAATCTTGATGTCTTGCGTCCAATGTAAATTTAACATTGCCTGGTATAATTGTATGTATATTAGGGAAACAATTTATTCTACTAGTAGTATAAACTAATTTGCCATCAAGTTTATCAAGTTCTTTATGCAAATATTGAATAGCTTCAGAAGCTGCCCAAAGAGCATCTTTTCTCATTTTTTGTGGAACTGTTCCGGCATGACCAGCTTGACCAATAAATTCAAATTCATAATTCACCATTCCAACAACGCCTTCTACCACACCTATATCTACTTTTGATGATTCTAAAACTGGTCCTTGTTCAATATGAAGTTCCAAAAGAGCCATATAATCTTTGGCATTTATTCTGTTTTTTTCTTCACCTTTATATCCACTTGCATCCAGTGCCTCACCAAAAGATATACCATCCTTATCTCTAGAATCTAACATTTTTGCTTTGTCAAATTTACCTGTAATAACACCAGAGGACATCATAGCAGGATCAAAGCGAGCGCCTTCTTCATTAGTCCAAATCATAACTGTAATTGGATGACGATGTGGAATTTTTTCTGTAACTATAGTTTCAGCTACCTCCATTGCTGTAAGTATTCCTAAAATACCATCATAGTTGCCACCTTGAACCACTGAGTCACAATGTGATCCCATTGCAATATGAGGAAGATTTTCTTCACAACCTTTAAAAGTAGCATACATATTTCCCATATCATCTGTTGTTATGGATGCCCCAAGTTCATTCATTCTCTTTGAAAATTCTGCTCTTGCCTGAAGAGCTGGTTTTGAGAGAGACAACCTTGTTATCCCACCATTTTCTGTAGCGCCAAATTTACTAAAAGTAATAATTTTCTCTTCTAATCTTTTTTTATCACAAATTAACATATAACACACCCCTTTACATATTTAGTGTACAACTTACTAAAGTAGTTGTAAATTTTTCAGTGGCAATTAAGAAATTTATGCAATTTTGGTTGAATTTATTTTTATTTTACATATTATAAAAAATTTAAGTGAACCTTATAGTGGAGATAGGCGTCTAATTAGTGTAAAGCAAAGAGTAGCGCTACAATTTGCAAGGAAAGGTAAGAAGTCAAGGGAATAAAGATGTATTTATAGATAGAGTTCTTTAGACTGAATCTACTTATATATTCTATTGAAATTAATATTGATTTATTTACGACATTAAACTATTGTAAAATAAGATTAATGCTAAATATTATAAAGAATTTAAATTTAAGGAAAATAAAATGAACCTTTTAAAAGCTTTATGCGTCTAACTAATGTAAGACAAAAAAGTAGCGCTGCAATTTGCAAAGAAAGGTAGGAAGTCAATTGAATAAAGATACATTTATAGATAAAGTTCTTGAGACTGAATCTACTTTATATCATGTATCTAAATCAATTTTGAGCTATGATCAAGATTGTGAAGATGCAGTTCAAGGAGCAATTTTAAAAGCTTATAATAAATTAAATACATTAAAGGAAGAACAATATTTTAAGACATGGTTAGTTAGGATACTCATAAATGAATGTTATAGTTTAAAACGTAGTGAATGTCCAACAGTACCTTATGAAGAGTATTTTGAGTTTACCAAAGCTGATGATGAAAAGGACTATAGCGAATTATATTTGGCAATTCAAAAATTACCAGAACGGATTCGTATTACAATTGTACTTTATTATGTAGAGGGATATTCAATAGAAGAAATTAAAAAAATTTTTAAAATACCTGCAGGAACAGTAAAGAGTAGATTATCAAAAGGACGAAAGTTATTAAAAATAGAACTAGAAGATATGGAGGTATCATATGAATAATCATAATTGGGATAATGCCTTTCCAGATACACCAGAAAGTTTTAAAAATAAGGTAAGAGCTACATTAAATAGCTTACCAGATCAAAAGGAGAATTGTGAAATGGAAAATAAAAAATCATATAAAAAAGCATCATTTAGAAAGAGAACTATGGTTGCATTAGTAGCTGCTATGGTAGTGGGAACAACTGTATTTGCAGCAGGAAAAATTGTATCTATAGAGTCCCATGGAAGTAATATACCAAATTATACTACCATACCTACAGAAGAAAAATTGAAAAAAGATGTAGGATTTAATCCTAAATTAGTTAAGGAGTTTGATAACGGGTATACCTTTAAAGGTGGACATATTATAAGTGATACAGGAAGGGACTCAGAAGGAAATTCTGTGGCAAAAGCAAAATCATTAGGATTTAATTATAAAAAGGACAATGATGAAGTAACTCTTTATATGGACGAAGGAAAAATGGGAGGAGAGTTAGGGGAAGTAAAGCTTGTTGATAATTATAAGGGCATAGATTTATATTATAATTCATATGCTAACAAATTAGTCCCAGGAAATTATACAATGACAGAACAAGATAAAAAGGATGAAGCATCTGGAAAATATGAATTTAGTTTTGGATCTGATAAAGTAAAAATTTCTCAAGTACAATATTTGGCTTGGGTACAAGATGGAATTCATTATTCTTTCTCAGCAATAGATTCTGAACTATCACAAGATGACTTAGTTAAAATGGTTCATCAAGTTATTGATGGTAAATAGGGATAAGAATATAGAGATATTTTAAAAATATAATAAAAGTATTTGCTTTTCCCTATTGAAAAACGTAAAATTAAGAAATTTTAAAAGGAAGTCATATGGCTTCCTTTTTTCACATAATAAAAACTTTAGAAAGTTTAATAAACTATTAGTTGACTATTTAATTATTAGTATAAGAGTAGTATGTTATAATATGGATAATATAAGCCGCTTCACCAAAATAATATTATTAACCTATCTAATGGAGTTTATATATTATCTACCTAGTATAAAATGATGCACATGGAGATGAAAATGACTTAGAGTGGATGGAGTGTTTCAAGATTTGCAGGAGAAGGAGATATAGGGCATATAATGGAGCATATATTTTTATCTAAGGATATACTTTTGAAATAAGCTTTGCTAAATAACATTTTAATTGGAAGGAAGTAAATAAGGTTATGAATATGATTAATCCACAAATTCCGAAAGAATTTACATCAGTAGAGAATTTTTTTGAATTTGCCCATCAGTATATATATGAAGAAAGACCAATGACTGAAATGAAAATTTGTGAAGAACATATTGAGGATGTTGATTTCTCAAAGTGCGAAATTGAGAAAAGTATCTTTGAACACTGTACATTTTTAAATTGCACTTTTGAAGGAGCTAGTTTTGTTGATGTACTATTTAAAAAATGTAATTTTTCAAATAGTAATTTTATGGATACATATTTTGAAAGATGTAAATTTGATTCTTGTAAATGTGTAGGGGTGAATATGAGCCACGCTGTATTTAAGAATACATCTTTTAAAGAATCAAATTTTAGATATTCTTATTTTGATAATTCTAAAATGGCAGGTATTATTTTTGAAGATACAGATCTTACTGAGGCATCTATAGCTGAAGTTAAGTTAAAAAAATTTGAGACAAGAAATTCACATTTTATTAAGAATAATTTTTTTAAGACAATGCTGGCAGGTATTGATTTTACAAAGAGTGAGTTTGCTGCACCTACAGTATCCTCACCACCTGTGGAACTTGAAGGAGTCAAAATAACCATGATTCAAGCAGTTGATTTGATTAGTCTTTGGGGAGTTGTTGTTGAGAAATAGTATAAGAAAAATTTTTATTATTATGAAATAGATTCTGATATGGAGATTTATTTTAGAATTCAAAAATATTAGGGGGAAGTAGATGAATTCAGAGTTAAGTTTGTATGAAGTTAAATTAAAAGAAGAAGTTGATTTTTTCTGGGAGAAAAGAGAACAATATGTGAAGGAAGATATAATTCCAAATTGTACCTTAGGAAATCCACTGAGTGAAGATGTGAAAAAGTGGCTTTTCTCAAAAGAATATAAAAATCATATAATGAACCTTTTCAATAGAAAGCGGGATCAACTGAAGATAGTGTTTTTTAGAAAAAATAATGAGTATGTTGGGTTTTGCATTTATGTGACTTATATTTCTGAGGACGGAAAATGTTTTATAATTGATTACTGTATAGATTCTAAATATAGGAATCAAGGACTTGGCAGGCAATTTTTTTATCTTTTAAAAGATAAGGTTGGCGGAGAGGGAGCAAAATATTTTGCCCTTAATTTATCCAATGAGGACAATCAAAGATTTTGGAAGTCCTTGGGGTTTAAAAAAGCATATGTAGATGAGTATGGAGAAGATGTTTATATTAACAGATTAAATATGAACAATATACATTTTAGAGATATTGATAATACTAATAAACCTGAAGTTAGAAAAATAAAATTGAAGCCAGAGCAAGAAAAATTTATTGAAACTATAGATCAGTGTTTAGAAGAAGCAGACACTTATGATGAATGGCATCCAGTAGCTATATATTATAACGAAGAAGTTATTGGATTTGCTATGTATGGATCCTTTGGATATAATAAAGATACTTGGATTGACAGAATAATCATCGATGAAAAACATCAAGGCAAGGGATTTGGAAAGAGTGCAATGAAAAAGCTCATTGATATAGTTTTAAAAGAATATGGAGTAAATACTATATACTTAAGTATAGTGGAAGGAAATACAGTAGCTTATAATCTCTATGAAAGTATTGGATTTAAATATATGAACGAAAAAGATCCTAGTAATGGAGAACTTTTATTTCAATATATAGTTTAAGAAATTTGTTAAAAGTTCGATTTATAGAGTTAAACCATATGTTCAATATCAATGTATAATATTACAAATAGCTTGTATCAAAAATAAGAGTTATGTAATTTATAGCATAACTCTTATTTTCATTACCGAGATTCCGGATCTTTTCCACCCTCTAACATTAATCTAATTTGGACATTTTCATTATTTTCAACATTGTCTATTGGTGTTCCAAAGACAGTTAAACATTTAAATGGGTTTACATATATTTCTCCTAAGTAATTTTTAAGTTCTGAATTAATTTAATATAGTTACATATTAAAGGACATAATTCTTTATTTATAAGAAAATTTATGATATGATTACCATTAATTGATTGAAAACAATGGAATACGATACAATAAATTATTGTTTAATAATAGAAAGGAGATTAAAATGAATAACGATTATATATTAAGATTAGCAGAAGACCTTGGGAAATTTGCTGCTAAGGCACTTTTACATAAAGAGCAAGAAGAATATGAAAATATTAATTTGGATTCATTATCTTCAGAAGAAATACTTAATATTTTATTAAAAAAGCTTATTCGTGAAGGGAAATATAATGAGGCAGAAAATATATTATTTGAAGAATTGAATAAAAATCCATCTGATGATTTGGTTAATATAGGAAAAAAATTTTATAATGTTTTACTTTCAAAAAATGATGAAGAACTTATTAGGGGAAACTTTTCAAGGCAAGAGGTACTTCAAGGATTAAAAGATATGAAAAAAATTATGAAGAATTAACATTTAAGTCAGTTCTTATTATAAGAAAACTCTTTTTAGGAGCTTTTTTAATTTATATTTTAAGAATTTACGTTCATTGTCAATGGTCAATTCTCAATTATATAAATATAAGCTAAAACAATTTGTTAATAGAAATTCTTAAATATACAGACTAAGTTTAGAGATGGTATATCTATAAAATTCTCCATTATAAAACATAATACATGGAGTCTATTCCTATTAAATGATATAATTGGAAGTAATTAAGGCGGAGCTGTAAAGTTATGTGTCACAAAGATTATTTATATAACAAGGAGGATGTTATATAAATAATCTTTGTGAAACTTTGTGTAGAGGAGTTAGATGATTTTCTTGAAAGTCTAACAATTTATTTTCCAGATGATGATATAAAACGAGAAGATTGGATTGAACTTTGGGGAGATGAAAGAACTTCTGTTTATGCTATCAAAGAAAATGGAGTTATAAAAGGAAGTATTGCTATTTATAACTGAAAAGGAGAAAATAATTATATTAAAATTATGACTATAGGAACTCATCCAGAATATAGAAATAGGGGATATGCTCATATGTTAATGCAGTATGTTATTGATGAGATGATAAAAGATGACATGCATATATTTATTATGATAATCCCAGCGAAACAGCTTATAAGTATTCATTAGAGATGTAAGAAAGAGTAATTAGAAGAATTTAAAACATAAGAACCTTTGCCATACTCAAGAGTATAATCATATAATATTCTTATTTAACGTCACAGCAATAAAAAAAAGAATAATTATTTTGAACACCACGTTATTTAGAATTGAATTTTGCGGTGTTTTTTATTTCATATTAACTGTATGTATAAAAAATATAATTATGATATAATTACTTTTAGTAAAGTTAAAATGGCAATTAAAATAAAATATATTGAAGAAATAATAATTGCCAAACTATATATTTTGAAGAAAATTATATAAGCAGTAGTAGAAAAAACTTATCAAAGAGTTGTTCAAATAAGTAAAAATAAGAATGTGGCAGAAAAGAGGTACTAATAATGAATAAGCAATCATCAATAACAGAATTTGTAGGAACAGCAATTGGAGATACCATTGGTTTAGTCATAGCTAATGTTGATAGTTCTCTTCATGAAAAAATGGAATTAGATAAAAAATATCGCTCTATAGGAATAATTAGTGCAAGAACAGGTGCAGGACCACATATTATGGCAGCAGATGAGGCTGTAAAAGCTACTAATACAGAAGTAGTAAAAGTTGAAATGCCAAGAGATACAAAGGGCGGGTCAGGACATGGCTCTTTAATTATTCTAGCAGCAGAAGATGTAGAAGATGCAAGAAGAGCAGTGGAAGTTGCACTTAAAGAATTAGATAGAACTTTTGGAGATGTTTATGTATGTGATTCAGGCCACTTGGAGCTTTCTTATACTGCAAGAGCAAGCCTAGCATCAGAAAAAGCATTTGGTGCTCCAATTGGAAAAGCTTTTGGTATAATTGCTGGTGCTCCAGCTGGTATTGGCTTAGTAATGGCAGATACAGCAATGAAAACTGCAAATATTGAAATGGTAACATATGCAACTCCAGATGCAGGAACAGCACATACAAATGAAGTAATTATAACAATTACTGGAGATTCAGATGCTGTTAGACAATCAATAGTAGCTGCAAGAGAAGTTGGGTTATCTTTATTGAAAGCAATGGGACAAGAACCTCAATCTGCTACTAAACCATATATTTAGAAGATGATTTATTAATCTGTTTTTTCTTATTAAATGATCTAAGTATAAAAAATGAATAATTTACTTGAAGACCGTATTATTTAGAAATAAATTTTACGGTATTTTTATGTCACCATTAAAGTATTTGATGGACTAATTAATAAATTATAATCTTTGAAAATTAAATATTATGGTATTGAAAATATGTTATAATATGGATGAAAATAGTGTATTTAAATCAGTGACTAAAAAATAACTTTTGTTCTTTGATGAAGAAAAAGAAGGTGTGGTATGGTGGTGGCATTGAGTGGCGATATGGATAATTATGACAACGAAGTCGTTGATTTTGAAGACGTGTTCTATATAACTTATGTTTATAAAGGATAAAGATGAAGAAATAAATAGTAAGTTATATAATCAAGATTTAGAATATATTAGGAATTATGATATTTTTGAACTGGATATTTGTCAAAATCATTATGCTATGGGACATATTATCACACCACCAGAGATTATAAAAGCACAAGGATGGGCACAAATTGAAGCATTTATATCAATTAAATTAAAATCAATCTCCAACTTGTAATAAAAATTATAAGGATAATCTTCAATTTATAATCTTCTTGTTTAACCACCAAAATATAAAAAAGAATTTGTCAACCAGCTATTTTTGGTTAAGAACAAGCGGATTATAATACAAGCAAGCTAGATAAATTATGAATTTGAGGTGAAATGCTATGAATAAATATACAAAAGAAGAATTAATAGAAGCACTACGAGTTGTATCCTCAACTATCAGTAAGTGTGAAAAAATACAGCCCCAATTTGCAGAGGGTACCTCTCAGCACACACTCCTTAAGAACAGGATAAAAGCGATGTATATTTCAAAATCATTAATAACAAATGAAAATGTTATGGATAAATATACAAAAGAAGAATTGATAGAAGCACTACGCCCAGTATCTTCAGTTATCAGCAAATGTGAAAAAGCACAGTCAAAATTTGAGGAGGGTACCCCCTATCACAAGCGCTTTAATAACATAATAAAAGCGATGCATATTTCAAAGTCATTAATAACAGATGAAATTAGTAAAAGAGGTTAATTTCTAGCTTTTCGATTAGATTATGAGTACAACTTGAAGCTGGACAAATTCCAATTTAAAAAAATAAGTGTAGGATAACATATTAAAATACAGTAGTATTCATAAGTGAATTTAGGATATTGTTATTTTATATTTCAAATAATATTCTACATTATAAATGTCAATATTAAAATGTAACTTTTTGATCATTTAAGAATGTAGCTTTTACTCATCTTCTTCTTTAATATGA
>NZ_JACSQB010000052.1 GCF_014836835.1 Clostridium faecium
GAAGGTGGTTATATTATATAAAAAGTAGAATTATATTTATTGAACTTATCTTGTTTTCATAATTTTTATTTTTCCCCTAATATAAATTTTAAGTAATGGTTACTTCGAATGGAAGTCCATACAATGCTAAGGTATAAAGGGATTTGTACAATCCTTAGAACAACTTTATGGTTATTTAATTTATGTATGAAATCATTAAAAATAACCTTTATTATCTCACTAAAAAACTAATAGATATAAGGAGTAAAATCATGATAAAGAAGTCACATTTTAAATTTCATTTAACTGAAGGAAGCTTTAAAAAATCCTATTTATCCAAAGGTTTATGCATATTGGTCATGACTACATTAATTACAACTAATTCTTATAATTTAATTTATGCATTACCTAACCAAGACTCTGAAGTTATTTATAATACCAATATGGAGCAAATGCTTAACTGTGAAGAGGTTCCTTATGATAATTGTCTTGATAATATAAAAAGGGTTAAAGATGAAAGTTCTATTTTATCAAATAACTCTTCTGATATACTAGGGGAAATTAGTGGACAAGCAATAGAAAAATCAAATATAAGAGCATTTGGACAAGAAAAATTAAGTGCAGAAAAATATTCTATGGCTGATTTAAACCGTATGGATTATACTAGCCTCATCAATCTTCTTGTCACTATTCAGTGGAGTGATATTACAGATATTTTCCAATATAATGCTGATGCACAGAAGTTTTACAGTGATACAAATCGTATGCAGGCACTTCTTGATGCTATTGAAGAAAGAGGAAGTCAATTTACATCTTATGACGCAAAGGGTTTGCCTACCCTTATTGAGGTATTTAGAGCAGGAAACTATTTAGGTTTTTATAACAAAGAACTTGAATCACTTAATACTAAAGCTAATCGTGATAAATGTATACCTGCTATATTGGCAATTGAAAAAAATCCAAATTTTAAATTGGGGACAAAAGAACAAGATGATATAATTGCGTCTACAGGTTTGTTAATTAATGCTACCACATCTGATTTAGAAGTAATTAATTATGCTATTCCAATTTTGAAACAATATAGTGAAAATTTTGATAATTATACACAGGAATACTCAAAAGGCACTGCTTTATTCAATATGCTTAAAGGTATTAGCTATACAATGGACAAATACCTTTGGGATGGCACACCTATTGAAAAAACACCATATTATAAAAATATTGACTCTTATATTAATGAGTTAGGCAAAATTGCTATAAAAGGAAATGTTAATAGTGATAATGAATGGGTAATAGATAGCGGTATTTATTATATTGGAGAATTATCAAAATATGCAAGCAATCCAAATGATTGTAATAAAGTTCTTACAGATGCTTTAAAGATTTATCCTTATTTAAGCTCATCTTATTTTAAAGCAGCTGATCAGATATATATGAATTTTAATGGCAAGGACTATTATGGGAATATAATAAATATAAGTAAATTAAAGGAAGAAGGAAAACAACATT
This sequence comes from Clostridium faecium, assembly GCF_014836835.1. GTDB lineage: Bacteria > Bacillota > Clostridia > Clostridiales > Clostridiaceae > Clostridium_J > Clostridium_J faecium. The sequence continues at coordinate 1,489 of NZ_JACSQB010000052.1, forward strand.
ATTTACCTAAAACATATGTATTTGATGATGGAAGATTTGTATTTAAAGCAGGAGATAAAATATCCACTGATAAAATCCAACGACTTTACTGGGCTACAAAGGAAGTAAACTCTCAGTTTTATAGGATTTATGGAAATGATACTCCTATAGACAAAGGACCTAGTGCAGATGATGTATTGACCGTTGTTGTTTACAACACTCCAGATGAATATAAAATGAATTCAACTTTATATGGTTTTAGTACTGATAATGGAGGTATATATATTGAAGGTGATGGTACATTCTTTACCTATGAAAGAACTCCAGAAGAAAGTATATATTCACTTGAAGAATTATTCCGTCATGAGTTCACTCATTACCTTCAGGGAAGATACCTTGTACCTGGTATGTGGGGACAAACTGAACTTTATAAAAATGATAGACTTTCTTGGTATGAAGAAGGTAGTGCTGAATTTTTTGCAGGAGCTACTCGTACACAAGATATATTACCAAGATACTCTGTTGTAGGCTCAATATCTAATAATCCTTCAGAAAGATATACTGTAGATCAATTAGTTCATTCAGGTTATAGTAGTGGTTGGAGTTTTTATCATTATGGATTTGCGTTCAATAATTACTTGTATAATAACAATTTAGATTTATACAATAAATTAGCAGATTCTATAAAATCAAATGATGTAAATCAATATGATAATTATATTAAAATAATGAGTAATGATAAGGCTCTTAACAATGAATATCAAAAACATATGCAAGAGTTAGTAGATAATCGAGATAGATTAACTGTTCCATTAGTTTCTGATGATTACTTAGTTAGACATGGAGATAAAAATGAATCAGAGATTTTCTCAGATATTACATCTGTTGCAAAATTAAAAAATGTTTCTACTGAAAAGCAGAAATCTCCATTTTTTAATACATTTACTCTTCGTGGAACCTATACTTTAGGAACCTCAAAAGGTAAATTAAATGATTGGAAGTTAATGAACAGCACTGCAAATAATTTTTTAAACACATTAAATAGTTATCCTTGGAGTGGATATAAAACTCTTAGCTGTTATTTTGTTAATTACAAAGTGGATTCATCAAATAATGCTGAATTTGAAGTGGTATTTCAAGGAATACTTTCTGATACTGCAGAATTTAATAGTCTTCCTGTAGCTAAGATAAATGGACCTTATACAGGAACTATAAATAATCCTATAAGTTTTAGTAGTGAAGGATCTAATGATTCTGATGGTAAAATAGTTTCATATCTATGGGATTTTGGTGATGGAACCACTAGTAATGCTCCTAATCCTGATCATTTATATACAAAGGCTGGCAGCTATAATGTTAAGCTTACTGTAACCGATGACAAAGGAGCTTATAATTCTGAGAGTACTTCAGTTAATGTAATTGATGATTCTCCAAAAGATGTTTTAATTTCTCATGAGCCAAATGATACTTTTGAAACTGCAAATGGACCTATATTTTCTAATATGATTGCTAAAGGAACATTTGACGAAAGTAATACAACAGATATTTTTTACTTTGACGTTACTTCAGCAGGAGAAATTGATATTACAGTGAACAATGAAAATGCTATAGGAATGAATTGGACACTTTATAGTGAATCTGATTATGACAATTATGTAGCTTATGCTACTGATAGAGAAAATGGAAAATTAGCAGGATCATATAATGCTCCTTCAGCTGGAAGATATTATCTAGTTTTGTACAAGTATTCTGGAACAAGTGGAGATTATACTGTTGATATTAAAGGTAAGTTGTCTTCTAAGGAAAATTCTTCAACAGATATAATAACTGCTCATGAACCAAATGATACTTTTGAAACTGCAAATGGACCTATATTTTCTAATGTAATTGCTAAAGGAACTTTTGATGAAAGTAATGCAACAGATATTTTTTATTTTGATGTTACTTCAGCAGGAGAAATTGATATTACAGTAAACAATGAAAATGCCATAGGAATAAATTGGATGCTTTATAGTGAATCTGATTATGACAATTATGTGGCTTATGCTACTGATAGAGAAAATGGAAAATTAGCAGGATCATATAATGCTCCTTCAGCTGGAAGATATTATCTAGTTGTGTACAAGTTCTCTGGAACAAGAGGAGACTATACTGTTGATATTAAAGGCAACTTATCTTCTAAGGATAAATAATTTTATATAGTAAACAAGAAAAATAAAAAGATATAAAGTGATGGTATTACTCCATCACTTTTTTAGCATATTCTATGCTAGAGCAATATCATTATATAAAAATACTCAGGAAATAATTTTAATTTGTATATATTATTTATAGATCAAGCTTTAGATTTACTATATAATTAAAATGACTTAATTAGGAAGAATTGAGGAGAGGTATATGAAGGGGATATTAGATGGTATAAATGAGAAAGTTATTTCTGGAAGTCTTGATTTAGAAATAAGTCCTAAATCAATAATTGAAGATAAGTATATTATAAGTAATAAGCTTATAGTAAATTCTCAGATGGGAAATCTTTTAAAGGAATTAAAGCAAAGTTTAAGTGAGTGTAAAAGTTTTTATTTTAGTGTAGCCTTCATTAATTTTAGTGGGTTACAATTACTTTTAGATTCTTTTAAAGAACTTCAAGAGAAAGGTGTAAAGGGAAAGATAATTACTTCAACCTATTTGAATTTTACAGAACCTAAGGCTTTAGATAGAGTAAGAAAGTTTGAAAATATAGATTTAAAGGTGTTTGTTACTGATAATGAAAGAGGATTTCATACTAAAGCATATATTTTTGAAAATGAAGATGATTATAAAATTATTATAGGTTCATCAAACATTACTCAAAGAGCATTAAAAAGTAATGTTGAGTGGAATGTTATGGTTATATCCAAAAAGGAAACAGAATTTGTACAAGAAGTATTAGAAGAATATCAAAACTTATGGGACACAACAGAATTTATAGGTGATGAATTCTTAGAGAAGTATGAAAAGTTTATAAATAGCATAAGGCAAAAAGAAGATAAAAATATAATAGAATTTAATGATTATAAAATAATAACTCCTAATATAATGCAAAAAGAAGCATTAGAAAATTTAGATAGATTAAGAAGAACTGGTGAAGATAAAGCTTTAGTAATTGCAGCAACAGGAACAGGTAAAACGTATATGTCTGCCTTTGATGTAATTCAGTTTAATCCTAAAAAGTTACTATTTTTAGTTCATAGAGAAGATATTCTTCGTAGTGCTGAACAAACTTATAGAAGTTTATGTAAAAATAAGAATGTTACAATGGGCTTATATACAGGAAATGTAAAGGAGTTAGAATCGGATTATATTTTTGCTACAGTTCAAACAATAGAAAGAAATTTAGAAAATTTCAAGAACGATGAGTTTGAGTATATTGTAATAGATGAAGCTCATCATAGTACTAGTCCAACATATGAAAAGATTTTAGAGTATTTTAATCCTAAGTTTTTATTAGGAATGACAGCTACTCCAGAAAGATGTGATACTGGTAATATATTTGATGTGTTTGATAATAATATTGCATTAGAAGTAAGACTAAATGAGGCATTAGAAAATGAATTAATAGTACCTTTTCATTATTTTGGAATAACTGATATAGATGCAGTAGATTACGAAGGTGTAAATTTAGATAATATATCTGAATTATCTAAACGTCTGATGATTAATTCTAGAGTAGATTTTATAAAAGAAAAAATGGATTTCTATGGTTTTGATGGAAGCAAGCAAAAAACAGTAGGTTTTTGTGTTAATAAAGAGCATGCATATTATATGGCAGAAGAGTTTAGAAAGCGTGGTATTGATAGTATAGCATTAACAGGTGAAGACTCTGTTGATAAGAGACAAGCATTTATGAAAAAGTTAGAGGATAATAATGATTTATTAAAGGTCATATTTACAGTAGATATATTTAATGAAGGGGTTGATATACCTTCAATAAACCAAGTTCTAATGTTAAGACCAACAAACTCGCCAATTGTGTTTATACAACAATTAGGAAGAGGTTTAAGAAAGGATGAAAGCAAAAGCTTTTTAACAGTGCTTGACTTTATAGGAAATCACAAGAAAGCATTTTTAATTGCATTGGCATTAAAAGGTGGAAGATATTACGATAAAGATAGTTTAAGAGTATCAGTTGCAACGGATTTTACTAATATACCAGGGTGTTCTAATATACAAATGGATAGAATAGTTCAAGAAAGAATCTTAGAGCAATTAAATACAGAAAATTTTAATAGCTTAAAATATTTTAAAGAGGAGTATAATGAGTTCAAAGGTTTATTGGGAGGAAAAATTCCATATAGGCTAATGGATTATGTTAAATATGATGGGGCACCAAATCCACTTAAGTTTATTAATTACTCTAAGACTTACCAAGGTTTTTTGAAAAAAGTTGAGACTGAATATGATGGGAAAGAAGTTGATAATGAAGAATTTAATAAAATTCTTAAAGAACTATCAAATAAATTACCAATAAAAAGACCACATGAATTTGCTATAATAAAGCATTTACTCAATGTAAATGCAATAGATAGTAGTACAGCTAAAAAAGTAATTTTAAAATATTTAGACACAGTTGACGAAAGTACTATTATTCATGTATTTAGAAACTTAAATCAAGAGTTTTATGATACTAGACAAAAAGATGAAAACATAAAATTATTTGATTATACTAATAATAAGTTAATTAGATTAATATCATTTGAAAGAGTATTAGCCAATCAACAATTTAAAAATATACTTTTAGATTTGATAAATTATGGCCTTATAACATATGAAAAAAGATATGGAAGTAAGAATTTTGGAGTACCATTCTTTAAGTTATATGAACAATATCAAATGATAGATGCAGCTTTATTATCGAATTACGAAAAGATACATAGCTCATTTAGAGGAAGTGGACTTATTACTAATGAAAAAGAGTATTTCCTTTTTGTTGATTTGCATAAGGAAGAAGATATTAAGGAGAGTATAAACTACAAAGACAAATTTATAAATAAAAGTACTTTCCAATGGCAAACACCTAATAGTACATCTCAAAATTCTGATAGGGGAAAAAATATAATTTTCAATAAAGAAAATAAAGTGAACTTACATTTATTCATTAGAAAATATAAAAAAATTGATAATAAAGTTCAGCCATATATCTATATTGGAAAAGGTGATACTATAACATTTGAAGGTGAAAAACCAATAACAGTTATTTTAAAATTACAAAACAAAGTTCCAGAAAGTTTATACACTGAATTTATAAAAAAAGTTTAAAAAGCGAGAGTGATTTCCTCGCTTTTACTTATATTTTATATACTTTCAACTAATTGCTTTACAGCTGGAATATCAGCAGGAGCCCAAGTTAAGCTTTCTAAATATTCAATAGGCATCCATAATAATTTTGCATGTTCATTAGCAGTAGGTGTACCTTTAACAAGTTTACATCTAGCTGTTATTAAGTTAACTATTATATTTTCATACTCATGAGTATTTTCATTGAATAAAGATACAAATTCAATATCACAATTTAATTCTTCTTTTATTTCTCTAATTATAGCATTAGATATACTTTCGCCAATTTCAATTTTCCCACCAGGAAATTCCCAAAACTTTCCTATAGGCATATCCTTTGAACGTAAAGCACAAAGTATCTCTGATTTATCATTTTCTATAACAGCTCCAACAACTTTTACTGTTTTTTTCATGAAATCACCTCTGAAATTTATATTAACATAATAAGTTTAATAAATACAGATGGAAAGCAATTATAATATGTTTCATATAAATTAACTTTTATTTGCTAAGTAATATAGAAAAATAAAGCTATAAAATATAAAACCAAGGAATTTGTTATATGAATAAATTTAAAAGTAATATAAAAATATCTGTTAACATTATGATTTAAAGATATGTTATTAGATATAATAATACTGTATGGATTTTAATTAACAGTTGAGGATATTTTTCAGTTATCACTGAGAAATTTAAAGATGATTAATTGTAGCGGCGAACAGTGTTCGCCATGTATTATTGTACTAATATTAAATTATAAGAGAAATGAAAAATCACATGGACTAGCAATTATATTGATAGCAAAAATATCTTAAAGAGATTATATTGCTTAAAAATAATTTCCACATCAATTGTGAATTGTGAACTGTGAATTAATTTAAGTGGTATTAATAAACTTATATTTTTGTGATAATATTATTATAGTTTAACAAGTGTATAAATTTTATTGAAGGGAACTAAGGAAAAATGAAATATCGTGAAAGTATTAAAAATTCAAAAAGAATAATTATAAAAATTGGTACGTCAACTTTAACTTATGAAAATGGGAATATAAATTTAGGAAGAATTGAAAAAATCGCTAGATCAATTTCTGATTTAATAAATAGCGGGAAAGAAGTGATACTGGTAACATCTGGAGCTATAGGTGTTGGAGTAAGTAAAATGCATTTAAAGAAAAGACCGGAATCTATTAGAGAAAAGCAAGCTGCAGCATCTGTAGGTCAAGTAGCACTTATGAATATTTATAGTAAATTATTTGGGGAATATGGATATTCAGTAGGTCAAATACTTTTAACAAAGGACAATATAGAAAGTGATAGAAGTAAGAAGAATGTAGTAAACACTTTTGAAACTTTATTAGAAAGTAACATAATTCCAATAGTTAATGAAAATGATAGTGTATCTATAGATGAGATTGAAAATGTGTCTAGATTTGGGGACAATGATAATTTGGCTGCAACAGTTTCTATTCTTGTGAAAGCAGATCTTTTAATAATATTATCAGATATTGATGGATTCTATGATTCTAACCCAAGAACTAATAAAAATGCAAAATTTATAAAAGAAGTAAAGTCCATAACTGATGAAATAGAGGGGTTTGCAGAAGGTGCAGGAAGCAGCTTAGGTACAGGTGGAATGGAAACTAAAATACATGCGGCTAAACGTGTAACGGATAAAGGCACAAATATGATATTAGCTAATGGAAAAGATCCTAATATACTTATTGATATATTAACTGGAGAGGAAGTAGGAACTTTATTTCTCGGAAAGCAAATGTAAAATAAAATACAAGGGGAGTAATTTTAGATGAAAGAGTTAATTTCAAAAGGTAAAAAAGCAAAAGAAGCTGCGTACATATTATCAAATATTTCAACTAATGAAAAAAATAAGGCTTTAAATGAAATGGCAAAAGCACTATTAGAAAATTCTAAGGATATAATGGAAGCAAATAAAATTGATATAGAAAATGCAAAAAATAAGGGAACATCAGAAGCAATGATAGATAGATTGCTTTTAACTGAGGATAGAATCAAAGGCATGAGTAGCGGTTTAATACAAGTAGAAGCTCTGGAAGATCCTATAGGAGAAGTAAGTTCAATAGTGATTAGACCAAATGGATTACAAATAGGAAAGAAAAGAGTTCCTCTAGGGGTAATAGGAATAATATATGAGGCTAGACCAAATGTTACCTGTGATGCAGTGGGATTATGTTTAAAGTCAGGTAATGCAACAATATTAAGAGGTGGAAGTGAAGCCATAAATTCCAACAAAAAAATAGTAGAGGTATTGAAATCAGCACTTGAAAGAACTGAAATATCATCAGACTGCATTCAATTAATAGAAGATACGAGTAGAGAAACTGTTAAAGAGATGATGAAGTTAAATGAGTATATAGACGTTCTAATACCAAGAGGAGGAGCAGGACTTATAAAATCAGTAGTAGAAAATGCTACAGTGCCAGTAATAGAAACTGGAACAGGAAACTGTCACGTTTACGTTGATAAAAACTGCGACTTAGAAATGGCAAAAGAAATAGTTATTAATGCAAAAACAAGTAGACCAGCAGTTTGTAATGCTGAGGAAAAACTACTTGTTCATGAAGATGTAGCAAAAGAATTTATTCCTGTAATAGTAGAAGAATTAAGAAAAAGAAAAGTAGAAGTTAGAGGAGATAAAAAGTCTATAGAAATATTAAATGACATAATACTAGCAGAGGAAGAGGATTATTATAAAGAATATCTAGACTATATAATTTGTATAAAAATAGTTAAGAACATAGATGAAGCTATAGCTCATATAAATAAACACGGCTCAGGACATTCTGAAGCCATAATAACAAAAGACTATGACAATGCTCAAAAATTCCATCAACGTATAGATGCAGCAGCAGTTTATGTAAATGCCTCCACTAGATTTACTGATGGAGAGGAATTTGGATTTGGAGCTGAGATAGGTATAAGTACCCAAAAACTACATGCAAGAGGTCCAATGGGGCTTAAAGAGCTTACTAGTAATAAGTATATAATATTTGGAAATGGTCAAATAAGATAAGGCATTTTAAGTAAAACTTAGGAGGAATCTAAAGATGGGAATATCAGTTTATATAGTAAATGCTTTTACTAAGGATGATAAAGGGGGAAATGGTGCAGGTGTAGTTGTAGATGCTTCTGGGCTTAACACATTAGAAATGCAAACTATTGCAAAAGAAGTAGGGCTATCTGAAACAGCTTTTATAATTCCTAATGGCAATAATCTAGAAGATTATGACTATGAAGTTAGATTTTTTACACCAACTCAGGAAGTTGAGCTTTGTGGCCACGCTACTATAGCTAGTTTCTATACTTTAGCAAGTTTAGGAATGATAAAATGTGATGGGGGAAAAAACCAAAAAATTATAAGACAAAAAACTAAAGCTGGCATATTAGATGTAGAGCTTAATTTTAATGATGGCAACATATCTAATGTTTTAATGACTCAAGCAGAACCTAAATTTTTATTTGAGATAGATGATAGTAAGGAGCTTTGCGATATTTTAGGTATCTCAAGTGAAGATATTTTTATAGAATCTTTTAAGATAAAACCTCAAGCAGTATCTACTGGACTAGCAGATATAATGCTTCCTGTTAAAAATCTTAAAGTATTAAAATCAATCAATCCTGATTTTAAAAAATTAGCGGACTATAGTAATTCTTTAGGTGTAATTGGAGTTCATGCATTTACTTTAGAAACAGAAAATAGCACTTCTACTGTTGCTACAAGAAACTTTGGACCAGCAGCAGGAATTGATGAAGAAAGTGCAACAGGTACTTCTAATGGAGCATTAGGAGCGTATCTTACAAAGAATGAAATTATAAAAGTTAATGAAGATGAAAACATAACTATTTATTGTGAACAAGGATACTATATGGATAATCCTAGTGAGATAATAGTTAAGGTAGGGAAGGACTCTGAAAAAATTATCATTAAAGTAGGTGGAAAAGCCTCAATAGTGAAGAAATTTGAAATATAATTAGACTTATTTTAAATGGTTTTGCCTTTTTCATTAATTGAAAATTTAACATATTTAGATGTTAGTTAAAGAAAAGAAGCTTATAATCTAAAATCAAGCCACCGAGTTTAACGGTGGCTTGATTTTTGCTTAAAACTTTATTTAGCGTTTACACTTTTGCATTTATAGATTTATAAGAAAACTTAAAAAAATATCAGGAGGTGATATTCATCAATGCGAGAAGTTCCCTTTAGATTTTGGGTCTCATTTTTATGAAAATGAAAATTTATATTATGAAAATCTCATTGCTACAAAAGCAAAAAACCAAGCAGAAAAAGATTTAGCTCGTAAAATGTGGAACAAAGTAGAAAAACCATATACCTATTATGCTGGTTATGAAATATGGAGAGATAGTGCTGACCACATTCAATTATTTACTTTTGTACTTTTAATAATTATAGGTTTCTTTTCAAGTGGAATTATTGCACAGGATAAAGAATGGGGCTTAGATGAAATCATATCTTCAACAAAAGGTGGAAGAAGGAAGTTATTATTTGCTAAACTTTTTATACCAATTATTATGGGATGTCTTATATATGTATTTGGAATGGGGACCTATATGGGGATATTGAATCATTATCTTCCAGCAAATGCCCTTAAAACATCAGCTCAACTATTTACAACTATTCTACCTTATAATTTAGGTGATGTAATGAAAAAATGATTGTGGTAGGACTTATTGGAACACTTACATTTTGTTCATTTACGATTTTTATTTCATCTAAAGTTAAGAAAAAATCAACAGCAATGAGTATTAGTGTATTAGTCATTCTAAGTGGATTTTTATTATGTATTGGCATGGCTGGTTTAAATAATCCAATATTGGAGGCAATAAAAATAGTTTTACCAGGTAGCGCTGTATTTTCATTTTGTGAATTTGAAATACCTATAATTTCTATGTTTGGCAAAGCGTTTTTGTATTTCAAACTTTCCTTATTTATCAGTTTATTGATGCTTTTTATCAGTTTGATAATTGGTTCATGGAATTATATTAGGAGGTAATAAATTCATGATTTTATTAGAAATGAAACGTCGCTTATATACAAAAAACGTATTATTTTCTATATTGGGTATTCTAATCATAACTAGAGGCTTAAATTTTATAACAGTAAATGGAAAAAAAGATTTTATTCACAATTTAAAACAAAAGGTCTCCTATGAGGGAGATATTACAGAGGAAAGCCTTTCTTTAGCTTTAAAGAAAGTGCGAGATGAAAAATCTGAAGATTATTATTACGAATCACAAATTTGGGTAATTAACAGTCTTGTCAAGAATTATCAAGGAATTCTTTATAATGAGAATAAAATTGAAGACTATCCTGATAAATATGCTGCAGAATTTTATGATTGTTGGAGAAATAAATTTAAGGCATTAATTGAAAGGCTTCCAACATCACAGTATCAGGATGCCATGGATAAGTTAAGCAAAATGAAGACACCGTTTGAACAATATTCTGGTCATTATTTTTACAGTGATGTATTTTTAAATATGAAGTTACTTTTTATAATAATTATATTTTTAGTGACATTTTTTGCTTCAGGCACATATTCTGACAGTTTTGAAGATGAGAGCATAGAAATTATTAGAACTACTAAGAGCTATAAAAAGAATATGATTATTAGAACTTTATCAGTAATTTTTTATGGAGTTTTATTGACACTAATTGCTACTTTAGTAACGGTAGGAATACTGTGTTCCGCAGTAGGATTTAAAGCATTAAAAAGTAGTTTTAAGATGATTTCACTATTCTCTTTTGGCAGCTTTTCTATAGGGCAAGCTATCATGATAATAGCCTTAGCAGAAATCTTTGGAATCCTTGCCTTATCAACTTTGATGGGATATATTTCTCTTAAAACAAAGAAAACCACCACAGCCATAGCTTTAGGTGTTAGTTTAAGTATATTTTATATGGTAGGAACCAAAATTGAGGTAATTTCAACAAGTTTTATGAAGCACGTATTAAATGCAATTCCTATGGCTAGTTCTCAGATGTCTGATAATTTATCTAGAATTTCCTTCAATTTTGGAATATGGGAACCATATACAATTATATTAGAAGTTTCAATAGTGCTTATATTATCCATTGTAGCACTAGTTGTTTCTATTAATCATAGTTAATCATCTGAATTATTGTTTTATTTTAATTAAGTAAAAATGAACATATCAGATAGATTATAGAAAAAGGAGATTGTTTCAAAACTGAGAAATAAGTTTTGAAACAATCTCCTTTTTCTATAATTGTGTAATTTACACTACCAAACGATGACAAAGAAACACTATAATATCTCCTATAGCATTTTATTACATTTACAGAAGGATTGTTGATTTAGAACTATGCTTTGAGTATGTGCTTAAAAATAAATATTTAATCATGTTTTTTTAATTAATAATATGTAATTTAAAATTTAACTAAAAAACCTAATCAAATAGTTTTTTGTTAATAAATATATTATGAAAGGAAAGAGGGATTTTAAATGAGTTCAAATGAAACTAAACTTGAAGATGTCTTAAAAATGCGGGGAATTAAAATGGCAGATGTGGTAGATGTTAAAGATTACAAAATTCCAGAAGCAAAAGAGAGTACTAAAAAGCTTATGGAGATTTATTATAATTTAAAAGTTACTGCAGATATGGAAGCTCCATATTGGTACAACAGAACTTGGTGGGAAAATGATGGTGATGTGACAATAGTAAGAAGAGCTAAAGCTATGGCTGCATGCTTATCTCACATTACACCTACTATTTTACCTTATGAAAAACTTGTTATGAACAAGACAAAGAATGTTAGAGGTGCATTCCCATTTCCTTGGGTTTGTGCAAGCTTTTTTAATGCTCAAGCAGAAGCATTAATGAATGAAGTGGATGCTCCTTCTGAGAGTGAAGCTGATTCAGTTAGCATGGTCGGTGCTGGCGGAGGTAATGTGACAAAAAGTTATGGAGAAGTTGTAAGCCTTGCTAAAAAATTTGGTATGAGAAAAGAAGAAATTCCGGTTTTAGTTAAAACCTCTAAACCTTGGGATGGAATTTCAATTGAAGATTTAAGCGATAAATATGCAAAATATACTCCAGGTTACGATCAGGAACAACGTATTATGGATTCTGTAATTTCTATGTTTGATTCCTGGGCAATTCCTCAAGGTCGTGAAGTAATGAATTATTATATGCCTTTAGAGTATGGTTTTGATAAGATTATAGAATTATGTGATGAAAAAATTGCTGAGCTTATGGGTGATGCAGGTGATGATGGAATACTTGGTATGAGTAGAGGATACTACTATATAGCAATGAAAGAAATCACTAAAGGATTGATTGCTTGGTGTGAAAACTATTCAAAACAAGCAAAATATTTAGCTTCAATTGAGACAGATAAAGTATTAAAAGCTAATTATGAAAAAATTGAAGAAGTTATGACAAATATTGCTCATAAGAAACCACAAAACTTCTGGGAAGCAATTCAAATGACAATCTGCTGTCATTTAGCAGTGGCAAATGAAGATCCACTATCTGGTTTATCAATTGGTAAATTAGGACAAGTGTTACAACCATTTTATGAAAAAGATATAGAAGATGGAATTATGACAGATGAGGATGTAATTGAACTTATTGAATTATATAGAATTAAAATTACTTGTATTGAATGTTTTGCGTCAGCTGGAGTGTCTGGAGGAGTTCTTTCTGGTAATACATTTAACAACCTTTCGTTAGGGGGACAAAATTATGATGGGCTTTCAGCAGTTACTCCACTAGAGTATCTAATTATTGAAGCAGGTATGAGAAATAAAACTCCTCAGCCTACATTAAGTATATTATATGATGAAAAAACACCAGAAGACTTCCTTATGAAAGCAGCTTCTTGTACAAAGCTTGGACTTGGATATCCTGCATGGATGAATAACCAAGTAGGTATGAACTTTATGTTAAGACAGTATGGACCAGAAGGTATGGATATTGTTGATGCAAGAGCATGGTGTCTTGGTGGATGTCTTGAATCTGCACCTGGATGTTTTATGCCGCTTCATTACAATGGAAAAGTAACAATGATTCCTGGAGGTGCATCACCTACATGTGGTACAGGTATTCACTTTGTTGCATTACCTAAAATACTTGAACTTGTTTTAACAAATGGTTTAGACAAGAGAACAGGAAAACAAATATATCCAGCTCACAATAAAAAAATTGATAGCTATGAAACAATGATAAATCAATGGAAAGAGTATATAGAACTTACTACAGATGTACTTAATAAGGTTAACAATATTGAGATGGATCTTTGGAGAAAAAAGAATATGCCAGTTGTAAATTCACTACTTAAACCTGATTGTTTTACAAAAGGCAGAGATATTGGTGCTATGGGAGCAAGATACAATGCAACTATTAATTTCGAATCCTGTGGAACAATTACATTTATAAATTCATTAGCTTCAATTAAGAAAAATGTCTTCGATGATAAAAAGTTTACAATTGAAGAAATGACTGATGCAATGATTAATAATTTTGGATTTAAAACTGCATATGAAACAGGGGTATTCTCACCTGATTCAAGAGTAAGTACAGAAAATAGTTCTAAATATGAAAAAATTTTTGCAGAATGTATAAATGCACCTAAATATGGAAATGCAGATATGTATGTAGATAGTATTTTAAGAGATTATGAATATTATATGTTTGATATGACACGTAGATTCAAATCATACTATGGTAAACCAGAATACTTATGTCAAATTTCAGTATCAACACATGGCCCTCAAGGATTTATAACATTAGCTACAGCTGATGGAAGACTTGCAGGTACTACTTATTCTGATGGATCTTTATCTGCAGAAGCTGGAACTGACAAAAATGGTATTTATGCTATATTTGAATCTGCAACTGTTTATGATCATTCAATGGAACAAAATTCACAAATGAATTTAAAACTTCATCCATCAGCAGTGAGAGGGTTAAATGGAACAAGAAAACTCCTTGATATTATACGTGCTTATATGAGAAAAGGTGGATTCCATGTCCAATTTAATGTTGTTGACTCTAAAACATTAAGAGATGCACAAGAAAACCCAGATAATTATAGAGATTTAATGGTTCGTGTAGCTGGATTTACACAATATTGGTGTGAAATTGGTAAACCTATTCAAGATGAAGTTATTTATAGAACTGAATATGAAGTATAATAGAGCGCAATTATAAAATGAATGGAGGTTAAAGATATGCGTCATTATGATTGTAAAAATTATATAAATTTAGATTGCGAAAAAGGAATGTGTGCACTATTGAAAACAATTGTACCTATTGATGGTGAAAATAGTAAGGCTTGTTCTAAATTTAAACCTGCTGATAAATGCGGTAACTGCAAATATTTTTCCAATCCAGACAAATATGGTGTTGGAAAATGTACAGGCTTAGAAAAAGAAAATTGGGCATATGCTACTATGAATGCTTGTACATGTTTAGGCTATAAATCAAGATAGGATGATATTATGAAGGAAAAAGGTTTTATATTTGATATACAAAGTTTTTCTGTGCATGATGGGCCAGGTTGCAGAACAAATATATTTTTTACAGGCTGCCCGCTACAATGCAAATGGTGTGCTAATCCAGAAAGCTGGATTAAGAAAAAACATCTTATGTTTGCAGAAAACTTATGTAAATGGGATAAGGGATGTAGAGCGTGCAAAAAGATTTGTCCTTATGATTCTATTAAATTTGATGAAAATGGGAAACAGAGTATAACATGGGATATATGTAAAGATTGTGAGACTTTTGAATGTGTTAATATTTGTCCTAATAATGTTTTAAAACAATGTGTAAAAGAGTATACAGTTGATGAGATTATGAAAATTTTGAGACGGGATTTTAATAACTGGGGTCCTGAAGGAGGAGTGACTTTTTCAGGTGGAGATCCTTTAATGCAACATAAATTTCTAGTTGAAGTTTTGAAAAAATGCGATGAATGGCAAATTCATACTGCAATTGAAACTAGTGGATATGCAAAACAAGAGGATTTTTTTGAGGTGTTTAAATATATTCAGTTTGCATTTATCGATGTAAAGAACATGGATAGAGAAAAACATAAAGAAGGAACTGGAGTTTATAACGATTTAATACTTTCAAATATTGAAGCGCTAAAGAAATCTGGCTGGCAGGGAAGGCTGATTTTAAGGCAACCAACTATAGCAGGATATAATGATAGTGATGAAAATGCATATAGATTAATTGAGTTTATGAACAAAATTCATTGTATGAAATTAATCTTTTAAAGTTTCACAGGTTGGGTGAAACAAAATGGAATCAGTTAGGGAAAAAATATGAATATCATGATCATGGAGATATGACAGAAGAAAAAATGGAGCATCTTCAAGAAATATATTTAGATAATAATATAGCCTGCTATATAGGTGATAATACTCCTTTCTAATCCTTATCTTAAGGGTATAGATTGTTACATGAGCAGCAGTATTTTCTACTCATGTGATATTAAACTAAATATTGTAAATAAAAAGCAAGTAATCCTATTTTTGTAATTACTTGCTTTTTTATCTATAATATTTTTAGTGTATAATATAATTATACTTTTGAAAAGGATGATCTGTATATGGAGCTAAAGGATATAAAGAATATTATTATATATGATTATATAAAGGATTATTTAGATGAAATATCCATTTTAAGTTATAAAAAAGGAGAGTACATAACTCATTCCAGTGAAAATCTTGAAGAAATTTTTTTTATATTAGATGGAACCACTAAAGTAGAGTGTATAACTAAATCTGGGAAAAGTTTATTAGTAGATGAGCTTTCTGAAAATGAATTTGTAGGCAAAATTAGTTATATGTATGAGCAAAACTTATTTTGTGATATTACTGCTACAACGGATTCAACTCTATTAAGAATAAGTAAAAGTACTTTTAAGAAATTGGAGAAAAATCCAGAGTTCTTAAAAATATTTCTATTCAAGACCAGTAGAAGAATTTATTATATGTATAAGAAATTAATGATGAAGGATTTATTTAGTTTGAAAGAAACATTTGCTTTTTATATCTTAAAAAACTCTAAAGATGGTATATTTAAATTTAAAAGTATGTATAATCTTTGTGAAGTTTTATCTGTCAGCAGGAAAAATTTATATAATGTGATAAATAGTTTTATAAAAAATAATTATATAAAAAAAGATAAAAATTCACTTATTATTTTAAATAGGGATTGTTTATATGAATTGTCTATAGGTGTAAGAGAAGTTAGTGAAATTAATGATTGTGATTTCAAATTTCATGTATAGATTTATATAGTGTGGGCTAAACAATGTATAATAAATCCACTAACATTATCTAAGTACCAGAATAATAGAATATCAGAAATTTTTAAATATTGTGATTCTATTATAATATTAGGTGATTATAAAAACTCAGAAAGACATAGCATCTTGCTTTTAAAAAGCTTAATAAGACTTATAAATACTTTTGTGAAGGCATGAATATTACTAAGTACGTATGTTAGTAGGAGTTGATAGTTGGTCACATTGTGATTCACTTGTAAAGGAATTTGTTTAAAAAAATTGTGGATTGGTTTAATGTTACTAGTATTATCTCATGGATATTAATAATGTGCATGAGATAATTGTTATTTGAAAAATTTAGTAATGACATCTTTAAAAAACAAGAAAATAATAATGGATATGGAACTGCTTCAGAATTAGTTTAAGAACTTAAGTCTGAAACAGTCCTTATGTTTTATCTAGTTAATTTTTTTATTATATCTTCAAGGTTTGGATACATATTTAAAAGTTCTGCTCTCTCAAATAGTTCAAAATCATCAAAAGTAAATGCAGGGGATACCATGCATCCAACTAAAGCAAATCCATCATTGTTCATAGAAGAACCAAATATATACCCCTTAGGAACTAAAACTTGGGGAACTTCTCCTTTTTCTACATCTAATCCTAATTGTTTAGTTATAAGTTCACCCTCTGGTGTTATCATATATATAGTGAGAGCTTGACCATCGTGGTAATACCACATCTCATCAGAAGTTAATCTGTGAAAATGAGATACCTCTCCAGTTTTAAGTAAGAAATATATGCTACTAAATAATTTTTTATCTTCTCTAAAGAAATCTTCTGATATTATTGATTCTTTGAAGTATCCTCCTTCTACATGTGGTATCATGTCTAATTTTTCTATATAATATTGTGCTGATTTCATGTTGTACCTCCTAAGTATAATAAATCTATTATACTAAAAATTTAATGATTTGTATTAATAATAGAAATTGCTGATTTTATCTTTGATATGACTCCTAGGATTAAAATTCTGTAGAAATATGTGTGAAATTTAATCGTGAGTATTATTGATAGCAATTACCTCAATTATAGAAGAAATTCACAATCTTTAAGAGTGTGGATTTTTTACTTTAACTATAAAAATATAAAATATATGTAATGCTAAGTTCACTAGAGAATTTTAAGCTATGGCTCAAATAAATTTACTTTTAAATTTATCATAAAGCTTATATTCAATAGAAATTTTTATATAATGCATTTTACTATTAAATATTATTGGAATAGTTAACGATAACCATATAAAGCAATGGACATTTAAAAGTAAAGAATCGTTGTTATTAGTATGGTCAAATGGTTTACTATCGCAATGAAAAATTTTATCATACTTAAGTTGTGAAGTATAATCTATTACTAAATGCATAGGCATTAAATCTCTTATTTCTTTAGATATTATAGTTAAAGCTAAGTTTAGTTTAGATATAGCTAAATGGATAGTGGCAAAATACTATTATTACAAAAGTAACTATAAAAAATGTATTTGTTTTATATATTTTTCATACTAATTATATATTTATTAAAAAAAGATTAATTTTTTTTAATAAAATGTAATTAGTATTATTTTGTGATATAATCCATATAATAGTAAATATGTAAAAAAATTATATTTATGGGGACGTTTATATGAATGAAAATGTAAATAACAAAGAAACAGAAATAAAGGATTTAATTACTAGGGCAGTAACAGATGAAGAATTTAAAAAACAATTAATTGAGGATTCAGACAATGCTATGAAGGGTTATGAGCTTAGTGAAGTTCAACGACTACTCATTAAATCATTAAGAACTGAAGATTTAGAAAAACTTACTCCGCAAAATTTAGAAGAGTATTTTTCAGCAGATTCAGCAGTGTATACTCCTGATGTAGATGAAGAACTTAATGCAGATGAAGCAGGAGAGGATGATATTTAATGATTCAAACTCAAGAAGTATTTTTACCAATAAATAAGGACGAGCGTGAAATTTTTAGAACAATTGCATTATTATCAAGGCTTAATAATGGAAATGAAAATTTAAGAGAAACATTAAAAGAAGAGTATGAAAATAAACCTGAAGATATTCAAGTTAAATTTGCTTATGCTTTATACAATATAATGTTAACAAATCCTAATGATGTATTAGAGAGTAAATCTAATGTAGAAAATGCTTTAGAAGTTTTTGAAGAAATAATTGAAGAACGACCAAGTTGTTGGTTAGCACAAATGTATAGAATAAGAATATTATCAATGCTACCAAATAGTTATAGAGATGAGGAATCAATAATTGAAGATATAAATTTATTGATAGAAACTCAAAATAATAGTGAATACCAGCCATACTTTGTAATTCCATATATATTATTAGCAGGTCTATATTGGTCTATGGGAGAAGATGAAGAAGCAACTTTGGTTATTGAAGATGCTCAAAAACTAGAAAAATCAAAAATAATAGATATTCCAGATTTTTTAATAATATTTTTTGAAGAGCTGGAAACAAAACTAAAAAATTCAGGTGATGATATTAATTCAACTCTTATTACTAATCTTAAGAGCAATTTTTTCTAGATTAATATAAGTACTGAGGCAAATTATGATAAAAATATTAATATTAGTTTTAAGTGAATTATCATCAGGTGAATTAACAATTGGCTATGAATTTGGAAGTAGATTATCAAAAGATAAGTACTGTGTTAAATATATAATACCTGAAAAATTTATTAATTACTTAAAAGATAAGAATCAATCATATATTTCTTTAAATATTAATGATGGAGCTTTAATAAATAAAAATAAAGTTGATCAATTTATAAAAAAGTACAAGCCAGATTTTATGTTGATTTCGGATGTGTTCACAAATGAATATTCGAGAATATGGTCAGGAATAAGTATGAAAATGTTGAAAAATTACAATATCCCATTAATAGGTGTAGATGAATATCAATATTTATCTACAAATTATACACCTGACTATTACGGTGGTATTTTTGAGAAACTACCACCTCTACTAAATGAATGTAATTATATACTAAGAGATTGCCCTATTAATGTTAATAGAATTGACCAAGACAAGAATATAAAATGTTTTTCTTTATATAATCAAAATTTAAAGTTAACTGAGACTAAAAAATTATCAGTAAGAGAAAGACTCCATATTAATTCTAATGATAAATTAATATTTTATGCTTCGTCATCATGGGAAACTATTAATTATAATAGAATACCATCATTAGGAGTTTTCTTTAAATGGCTACCTAAAATATTACAAAATTATTTGAATGATTTAGAAAATAAAATAGCTTTAATTCATGTAGGACCAAATCCTTGGAATGAAGACCAATGTAAAAACTTTAAG
Organism: Clostridium faecium; assembly: GCF_014836835.1. Taxonomy (GTDB): domain Bacteria; phylum Bacillota; class Clostridia; order Clostridiales; family Clostridiaceae; genus Clostridium_J; species Clostridium_J faecium. The sequence continues at coordinate 21,490 of NZ_JACSQB010000052.1, forward strand.
TATATTCACTTTAATAATTTAAAACCATCAGATTACGATGATTACTTACTTTCGTCAGATTTATTTATTACCACTAATGTTGTTTCAGTAACATTAACAAAAGCTGTTTATGGAAATGTACCCAGCATAGTACTTCAAAATTATAAATATATTGATTTTAAAAAATTACAGTTAGCTTTACAAAAAAGACCTGAATGGTATAAAAAAATGGCAAAAGAGTTAAAGTGTGTATTTCCATTTAGAGCAGGCTTTTTTGGTTGGTACAAGCTATTAGAAGAAGTATTAAAAGATAATGAGTACACTAATACATTTGAAGTAGTACAATTATTTAAATATGATGAAGTCATTACTAAATTAAATACTTATTTATTTAATGAAAATGAAATACATGATTTACAAGAAAGGCAAAGTTGTTATGTTACAAAAATTTTAGGATTACCATCTCCAGAAATGATCATAGACGAATTAGTAGTTAATGAAACTAGAAAAAAGGAGTTATGCTATGTTTAAATATGATAAAGATACTAAGGATTTATATAATAAAATATCTGTTGATAATTCAATAAATATAGATTCAAATCATCATCAAAAATATATTATCAATATGAAAAATTCATATCTAAACAAATCTGGGGAAATAATTAAGTGGCAAAAGCTAAGTACTGAATATGAAAGAGTAATTTCCGAAGAAATATATAATTTTTGTGCATTGACTAACATTAATATAAAAAAATCTTTATTTGAATCAAATAAAGTGAAGAAAATGAATTGGCACTTTGGTGAAGGACATACTATTCCATATTTTCTGTATAGTGCTAATACTCCAAGTAAGAAAAAAGCTATTTCCAATAAAGAAGTTTGGATGAAAATAAAAGATCAAGTTGAAAAGTTTACTAAATCTTTTTGTAGTTTTCCTAAGCTTCCATCTTCATATCTTTATATAATGCAACTATATGATATGATTGCTTTTGAAAATTTTGCTTCTTATTTTACAAGTGTAAATTTAAGTAATGATAATATCGGCAAGTATATTGAAGTAAAAACCTTAACTTCAGCAGTAGCTAACATGGGATTAGGGTTATATTCATCCAATTCCTTATTTAGAAATGGAGAATTTAAGGTTGAGTTTTTAGGTTATACAGTATATAAAGATAAAAGCTGTGCAATATTGAACTATATATGTGATAAATCAAGTGTAAAAATAGAGGATACAAATAATGGACAGCTTAGGGAAGGAAATTCTTACTACTCTGGTACAGTATTATTAGATACTAATAGCTTTGTACCTTTGAAAGGAAGTATGATTGAGAATTATATAGCTAAACAGAATAACCATAACATTAATGTCAGGAGAGAAATTGTTATGGACATTTGTGAGGAAACAAAGGTGAGTGATAAAAATGAAATTTAGAAATTTACCTAGTGAAGTTATGCTTGAGTTAACAGATAGATGTAATCTAGATTGTGAATATTGTTTTAGAAGTAAAAATACTCCAAATGGAAATGTCTTAGAGTTTGAAAAATTTCGTTCTATTATTCAAAAGATCCCTTTTGCTGAAGTAATATCATTTTGTGGATTAGGAGAACAATTATTACATCCTAAATTTTATAAAATGATTGAATATGTTAAAAGTAAAAATAAAAAGGTTGCAATAATCACCAATGGTACCATAAAGATAGACTATGATAAATTAGTTGAATTAGGAAATATATATATACTAACTTTTTCTATTGATGGCGCTAGTGAGGATGATATTAAAAAGATATGCTCTAAATATAAATATTCAGAATTAATTGAAAATTTACAAAGAGGAACGCATTATAAATGCTTTACTAAGGCAATTAATTGCGTACTAACTAATAAAAATATAGAAAACATTCAAGAGATTGTAGATTTTTGTGATAAATATTCAATTAATAAACTAAATATTTTATTGCCATCATATAATATGGCTTGGATTACAAAAAATATAGAAAAGATTACAAAAAAATTGAATATTATTGAATATAAAGCTAAGAAAAAAGGAATTATTTATTCTAGTCCTTATAAACAATATTGTTTATTTAATGATGAAGCTATACCTTTTATTACAACTCAAGGTATTATAAGACCATGCTGTGATCACTTTAATAAAATCCCAAAGATAGGAAATATTTTAGAGAAAAATTTTGAAGAATTTTGGAATAGTCTTGTTTACACAGAATTTAGAGAAGGCAAGTACTGTTTAACCTGTAAAATGTACAATAAAATGCCTAAATTAAATATAAATAGGGAGTTGTTGTAAGATGGATAAAAAAGGTGAAGATCTTATTGGTATTATACCATCAGGTGGATTGGGTAAGAGAATGAAGCCTTATAGGGCGTTAAAAGAACTTACAACTGTAGGATATAAAACATATGTAATTAATGGGGTTGAAAAGAAAATACCTAAAGTTCTTAGTGAATATACAATTGATAATATGCTTAATTCTTCAATTAATAATCTCATAGTTATAATTAATGAGAATAAAAGTGAATTAATTAAATTCTATGGGGATGGTAGCCAATATAATACATATATTGCTTATTTATGTCAGGCAATTGATGGTAGACACTATGGGATGCCTGTAGCATTAGAACAGGCATATCCATAGATTAAGGGTAAAACAGTTTGTATGGGTATGCCAGATACTATAGTACAGCCTGATGATAGTTTTAGTAAATTATTGAAATTTCATAATGATAATAATGCAGATTTATCATTAGGAGTTTACCCTTCAAATATTCCAGAAAGACTAGCTCCGGTAGATTTTGATACCAAAACTGGTCGGGTTAAATGGATATATGATAAGCCTGAAAAGACAAACTTAAAGAATACTTGGAATATTGGCATTTGGTCTGATAAATTCTCAGAACTTCTTCATGAAGCAGTTAATGATTATATAAAAAATAATGATAATACAAAAGAAATTTTACTAAGTGATATTTTTAATTTAGCCATAAAAAAAGGATTACGAGTATTTAGCCATTATTTTAAAGACGGCGACTGTTATGATTTAGGGAATATTGATGAATTTATATCGCTAAAAAAAACCATTGAGAATTGTTCTATGTAAGTAGAGACTGTTGAGGTGAAAAAATGAATCCAAAATCTATAACAGCTAATTCAACGAAATCTATATCAATTGAGATAACAACATGTTGTCCCCTTAAATGTGTTTACTGCGAGAGGAAAATTCAAAATAAGACACTAACCTATGAAGAATTTGTAAAATTAAAAGAACTAATTGATGCCCAAAAATCTATAGAAAGAATAACCTTTTGTGGAATTGGAGAAGCCTTTTTGCACCAAGATATTTACAAAATGATTAATGATTTGAAAGATTATAAAATAACAATAATAACTAGTGGTACATTATTAATCGACTTTCAGAAATTATCAACTCATAAAAATGTAGATATAATTATATTTTCAATTGATTCTATATCAAAAGAAAAAATTATGGATATATGCTGCCAAAATTATAATTATGATAATTTAATTACAAACTTGAATAATTTAAAGCTATACAATAAAAAAGCTTTGAAAGAGCATAAATTTATTAATTCTATTATCAACTGCACAATAAGCAAGGAAAATATTGAAGCTATACCATCAATTATTGATTTTGCAGCAAAATATAAATTTTGCTCAGTTCATTATTCTTTACCTTGGGGAAATTTTAAATTAGCCGAAGACCAATATTCTACTTTGAAAGAACAATTTTTTATTGCAAAGAAAAAATCAATTAAATATAACATATATATGGAGGATCCGTTTAACTCTTTCTGTTGTATAACACATGATCATATTATGCCTTATATTGATGTTAATGGGAATTATTATTATTGTGCTTATTCCCTTAATAGAAAAGAACCACTAGGAAATATTAAAATTACTTCTATTGAAACTCTTAGAGATCTTCCTATCTGCAAAGAGTATATGAGTGGTAAATTGTATGATGAATGTTATATGACTGAATTTAGTACACTTGATAAGAAGGTGAAGTTATGATTGAGAATAAATTAGAATTTATACAATCCATTATAAATAAGAAGTCAAAATCTATTGGTATAGAGCTAACAACTTATTGTCCTTTAAACTGTATTTATTGCACTAGAAAATTAGTTAATAGGAAGGATAAGAACTTATCATTAAATCAATTTGCAGAGTTAAAAAAAAGCCTTCAAGAATTTGATAATATTATAATTTGTGGTATTGGTGAACCAATGGTGTATCCCTATATATATGATGTAATTCCGGATCTAAAACAAAGAATTTTATTTATTACAAGTGGAACTGTTAAAATTGACTTTAAAAGATTAAATGCTGCTAAAAACATAGATGTTATTATCTTTTCAGTTGATGAACCAACTAGAGAAGGTATGAATAAAATAGCAAACAATTATGATTGGGATAATTTAATCCATAATCTTAATAATGTTAGAAAATCCGGAATAATGGTGACAATGATTAACTGTACTATAAATAGATTTAATTATAAAAATATTCCTAAAATGATACAATTTGCAAAAGAAAATAAGGTTAAAGCAATTAATTTTACACTAGATATTAATAAAAATGATTTTAAAACTGTTAATAAGAAAGACTTAGCATATTATCTAAGCTATACAAACGATTCAAAACTAAATAAAGGTATCATGATAACAAATTCAACAAATTCATTAAAATGCTTAAGCTGGGATAGAATTATTCCATATATCACGTTGGAAGGAAAAGTATATCCTTGTTGTATTGGAGTAAAAAATGAATTTTATTTAGGAAATATTTTTAAAAATAGTTTTGATGAAATATGGAATAATACTAATTACAAGAATTTTAAAAAATGTGATTTTTGTTTAGAATGTTCTATGTTTAAAGACTATAAAAATGAAGATTACTATAAGGAGGTCAAATAAATGAAAAATTTAAGTATTCATTTAACTGATCAATGTAACAATTCCTGTATATTTTGTGTTGTAGATTCATATCAAGGGTGTAAAGAAAAAGTAAATAGAAAATTGGTATATAACTATCTAAAGTCTAATGCAAATAAAGGATATGAAAGAGTAAATATTCACGGTGGAGAACCAACAGTAATTCCTGAATTTTTAGAGATACTTGAGTATATTAATGAATTTAATTATCCAACAATATCACTTCAAACAAATGCAAGATTATTAGCTAATATGGAATTTGCCAAAAAAGTAGTTAATAAAGGGGTTGATTTATTTGTTGTATCAATACATGGAAAAGATGCTCAACAACATGATGAATTGACAACGGTTAAAGGTAGTTTTGAAGAAGCTATAGAGGGAATAAAAAATGTAATTAAGTTAGGGAAAAAAGTTAGAACAAATACTGTTGTTTGTATACAAAATAAAGATAATTTAGTTGAGATAATTGATTTCTGTATGGATCTAGGCGTGAATCATATAAATATTTCAGGCATGCATCCAACCGGAAAAGCACTTAAAAACTATGAAAAAGTAGTACCTAAATATGAAGAAATAATTCCTCAAATTAAAGCTGCTGCAGATGCAGTTGCTAAGCGAGAAGTGGCTTGTACTATAGAAGGAGTCCCTCTCTGTTTGTTGGATGAATATGTAAAATACTGCATTGATTGGGATGAAGATAAGTATAAATTATTATTTAGAAATATCATATTAGATGACTATGATACATTTATGAGAGTACAAGAAAGAAAATTAGGAACCCCATGTATGAGTTGTTCACAGGCAGAAAAATGTGGTGGAGTTTATAATGAGTACATAATGTTTAATAATTGGGATGAATTTGAGCCTGTTAACAAAGAAGAAAGAGTTCTAGTAAAGATATGAATGTAGCTTTTATAGTGACAAGCTATTGGGCTTATGGTGAATTATTAATAGCATTACAATTTGCTAAAAGAATAAAAAAACATGGTTTTTCACCATATTTTTTTGTACCTCCGTCACATGAAAAAGTCTTAAAAGAAGAGGATATTCTATATTCTATACTTTTCCCCAAATTAGGTAAAATTAATCATATACTATTGCAAGATTATGAGAATAAGTACAAGCCTTAATTTGTAATATTATCAGATTTTTTAAATTACAATTTTTGTGAAAGACATTATGTGCTAGTTGCTGAAGATTTAAAGATCTTTAGTGGTAAATTAGGAACTTTTGATAATTTTGATTGGACCTTCAAAAAAAGGCAAATGGATACCTATGGATTTCCTGCAAGCATAGCTTCAAAGATTGATATTAGTCAATATGGCTTTAAGTTGATACCATGTCCAATTGGAAATTATTTAAATCATAATGAACCTAATAAATACTATTATTCACTAATGGAAGCTCCTCTTCAATACAATGAAAATGCTAAATCTAAGTATAGAAAAAAACTTGGACTGCCAGAAAATGGGGCTATCATTTTAGTAACTTCTGCAACTTGGCAAGAGACATATAAACATTATCCTAATGTGGTTGATTTTATTAATGCATCAAATAAATGCTTTGAAAAAGTATTAGAAAAAATATCAGAGAATTCATTAATAATTTATGTAGGATCAAAGCATTTAATAAACATTGACTTAGATAAAACTAATATTAAATTTATTAACAATATACCACCAAAAACATTTGATGAGTATGTACTAGCTTGTGATGTTTTTATAAGTAGAAATATCACATCAACAACACTTGCAAAGATTGCTATTTCAGGAATTCCAACCTTAGTTTTAAAGAATTCATTAAGAATTAATAAAGATAATCAATTTGATGAAAGGTTTAAACTTACAAATTTCGTTGCCAATGCCATAAAAGATTGTAAAGAAATTTATCCCTATAGAATGTTCCCTGTTGGCTGGTTTTCATTCTTAGAACCAATATTATTAAATAATCCCTATATGGATATTGTAGTTGAAGAGGAGCTATTTGATATAAATTCTATATTAAACAAAATAGATAAATTAATAAATAATAATAAGTATAGAGAAGAATTAAGAATAAAAGCTAATGAATATAGAAAAGGCTTAGATAAACTTGATAAACCTGAAAAAATTTTAAACTGCCTAATGAAAAGGAGTACTGTATGAGGGAAATAGTTATACATCAAACAGATATTTATCATGATCATTTAGATCCTGACGATCATTGGGATTTAGCATGCCAATATGCATTAAATTATCTAGGTAAAATTAATTTAGCTGGTGTACTTATTGATAATGTACCTAAAATTAGACTAAATCATGGTGATCCATCAATATATGCTGTAAATCAATTAAACTATCTTACTGGAAAATATATTCCAGTAGCTATAGGAACCAAAAATAGATCAAGTATGGTGAAAATGAATAATTATACTACAAAAAATCATGAATTTGCAGCTGTAAACATGATAAAAGATATTTTAGAAGCCTCTAAAGAAAAAGTAATCATTCAGATAGTTGGATCTTGTAAAGATGTATCTATTGCTATTAATTTATTTCCAGATATTTTCGAGAAGAAATGCAAAGCAATTTATTTGAATGCAGGTACTGCAAATCCAAATAGTAAAACTGAATATAACGTTTCTTTAGATTCAAAAGCATTTTCTACTGTATTTAATGCAAAGTGTCCTATATATTGGTTACCTTCACATGAAAATTTTCATGAACCTTATAATATAGAAAGACATGGTACATTTTATAAATTTAAGCAAGGGGATGTATTGCCATTTTTATCAGAGAAAATACAAAAATACTTTATATATTCTTTAGGAAAAGTGAATGATATGAACTGGTTAACATATTTAAATAAATCTATAAATAAAGAAGTTCTTAATAAAATATCTTTTAATTATAGAAATATGTGGTCAACTATTGGAATATTACATGCTGCAGGTCAAATTGTAACAACTGATGGAAACATTGTTGACTTAGACAGAGCTAAAGGTAATGAGCTGTATAGTTTTAAAAATATAGATGCACAATGTGATAATAATGGGCGTGTTGAGTGGAATTTCATCGAAAAAGACTCAAAAAAATATATTATATCTATTGAAAATTTGGATGAATATCAAAGTGCTATGACAAATGCAATAAAAGAATTGTTAATTAATTTACCATAATTAAAATAAACCTTGAGGGTGAAAAATTGATTAAGAATATTTGTATTTTAATGTCACCATCAGAAAGTTTATTTCAGTATACAGAAAAAATATATGCACTATCAATTAACCTAGGTTTAGGAGTTTTAGGTGGATATCTACAAGATAAAGGATATAACGTTAAAATGAGAGATTTAAACATTACGTTAGTAAATAAATATAAAGATGAAAATAGTAAAAAGCTTTTTGAAATAGTCTTTGATATTAATAAATTTAAAAATTATATTTTTACTGGCAACGATATTGAGATAGATAGCCTAATAGAGAGCTTCTTATCAGAATATGATATTGCCAATGAGGATATTTATGGAGTTTCCATAGGTTCAGATTTCTCTTTTTTACAGATTCAATTTGGTTTTTTACTTGCAAAATATATAAAAATAAAATTTAATAAGCATGTTTTTATTGGTGGAAACAATATAAGTTTTTTATATATTTTTAAAGATGTTTTTAAAGAGATGTGGGAAATAGTACTCAGTGAGTTCAAATTTATCATTAATGGACCTGGTGAAAGATGCATCGATGAAATAATACAAGACTTAAATAATAATACTAATTCTGATAAGCTATCTTCTATTAATGGAATTATAAATTATATTGATGGTGAAATTATTTCAAATCCTACAATGAAACCACTAATAATTAAACCTGATTGGGGAGACATGGATTTAAGTTACTATACTAAATGCATGATCTCTGAAAATGATAGTGAAAAAGCTATAAAAGAGAACTTAATCTATTTTTATAAATGGCCTGATACCTTTGCAGGAAGTGTTGGACAAATAATAAATAAATATAACAAACTACGAAGAAGCGATGTCTCCAATAAATTAATAATACCTTACATTTTTAATTATAATTGTCCATATAATTGTGCCTTTTGTACACAAAGTGACATAGATAGAAGTAGCATTATTGGAGGAGACCCTGATGAAGTTATTAAAGATGTTATAGCACTTAAAGAAAAATATAATACAAATTACTTTTACTTCTTAAATAATGCTTTTAATTTTTCTCCTAAATTTGTTGATTCATTTTGTAAAAAAATAATAGACATTAATTTAGAAATACATTGGTCTGATTGTGGTAGGTTTAACAATCTAACTTACGAAAGACTTGAATTAATGAAAAAAGCAGGGTGTGTTAAATTAACCTTTGGATTTGAATCTGGTAGTCTGAAGATTATAGAATTAATTGATAAGAGGATAAATTTAGACCATGCAGAAAGAGTTCTAAAGTGGTGTTATGAACTAGGAATATGGGTTGATATTGAAGTAATTGTTGGATTACCTCAAGAATATGATGAAGATTTTAATGCAACATGTGAATTTATAAACAAAAACAAAAAATATATTAATTATTTTTGGATAAATGAATTCTTTGTTGTACCAAATAGCTTAATTGGTAGATATCCTGAAAAATATGGAATTGAATTAATTAAAGACATAAACAATTACAGAAAATTATTAGATAATAATTTAAAAATGTTTAAAAGAGAATCTGATAACGTCATGACGTCAAACTCAAAACTTTTTGGTTTTAATGAAATAAATAGAAGAAACTTTGATGCTATAGTCTCTGATAATAGAAAGAAAATATCAAAATTAAGTAATATGCAGAATTCAGAATTTAATGAAGCTGCAAAATTTTATACTATGTTATGTGAAATAAAATAAATGAAAAGAGGTATTATGATATGAAAAATAATATTTTTGACCTAGTTGTAGAGGCAGTAGCTTTTGCAATATCATTAGCTGCTTTTGTAATGTTAACTATTGTAAAAGATGCAAATGCCACAAGCATCTTAAAATTACTAGCATTTTCACTTGTAGCTAGCAATTTTATTAATATAAAAAAATATTCAAATAAGAGGTAGTAGTATAGATGTATGAAAAATTATCAGTTACCAACATAAAAGAGTTTTTGTTAATGAACTGTGATTTATTTTCATTAGATGATGAATTAGAGATAACTGAATTAAGTAATGGAAATGTAAACTTAATCTTTAGAGTTAGAAATACTAAAGATAATAAATCATTCGTAGTAAAGCAAGCTCTTCCATATTTAAAAATAGCTGGAGATTCATGGCCGTTAGCAATCGATAGAAATAAATTAGAATATAAGGTATTAGAATATCAAAGCTTAATCTGTAAAGAATTAGTACCAAAAGTTTATTTTAATGATGAAGCCTATTCTGCATTTGTAATGGAGGATTGTACTGGTATGGAAGTTCTTCGAGAAAGCTTACTAAAAATGAATAAATACCCTAGCTTTCCTAATATAATTGGCGAGTATTTAGCTAAAATGCTATTCCATACATCAGATCTAGGTTTAAAGAAGAAACTAAAGAAAAACATGATTAAAGAATTTGTTAATCCTGATCTTTGTGATATTACTGAAAGATTAGTATTTACTGAACCATATTATAATTGTTATACAAATAATATAAATGCCGAAATTTTAAGTTATGTTAAAAAAGAAATTTGGAATGATGAACTTGTTTGTGCAAGTATTGATAAATTAAGATATATTTTTATGAATAAATCAGAAGCGTTAATTCATGGAGATTTACATTCAGGCTCAATATTTATTAGTAGTGATAAATGTAAAGTATTTGATAGTGAGTTTGCTTTCTATGGACCAATTTCATATGATATTGGCACACTATATGCAAATTTAATAGTTAATTATTATTATTTAGATTCAGTAGAAGATTGCAATATTGAAAAAATTAATGACTTTAGAGCTTATCTACTCAACACCATGGAAAGAGTATGGACAAGTTTCGTTAATAATTTTAGCTTGTTATATAAAAGAAAATTAAAATTAAAAGTATTAAACAAAGAAAAATATAAAGAAGACTATTTAAATGAAGTTTTACATGAAACTATAGGCTTTTGTGCTTGTGAAATTATGAGACGCGTTATTGGATTAGCACATACAGAAGAATTAGATAGTATTCATGATATTAAGAAAAAATCTACTATAGAAATTGAATTACTAAATCTTTCTAAATTTTTAGTTTTAAATTATAAGGAGTTTAACGGAATTGATAGAATTATATCTAGTGTAGATAAATCTTTTACTTATGTTTAGCTTTTAGTAAGGATAAGTACTTAACTTTAAAATTTAAATTAAGGTTATAGTAAGAAGAGGGGAGGCTCACTTGTTTTTGTGAGAAGAAAAAATATGAAAGAAATTGTAATTAATATTGAGAATCTTAAAAAAAGTTATGGAGATTATGTTGCTGTAAATGATATAAGCTTTGAAATAAAAGCTGGGGAGATATTTGGGTTATTAGGTCCTAATGGAGCAGGAAAAACAAGTATATTAGAATGTATTGAAGGTATTAGAACTCCAGATGGTGGGAAAATAGATGTTGGTGGATATAACCCACGAGTTGATAGTAAAAAAATGCATGAAATACTTGGAGTTCAATTACAATCATCAGGCTTACCACTAACAATGACAGTCAAAGAAGCAATAGATATGTTTTCTAATTATCACAAAGTTAGTCCTAATCATGAGATTATATCTAAAATGGGACTAAAAAATAAACTAAATAAGAAGTATAGAGAGCTTTCAGGTGGAGAAAAAAGAAGATTAATATTAGCATTAGCAATAATGCATAAGCCTAAAATCCTTATTCTAGATGAACCTACTGCTGCTTTAGATGTACAATCAAGGGTTGATTTACATGAAGTTATGAAGACATTAAGAGACAACGGAACTGCTATATTACTTGCAACACATGATATGGCTGAAGCAGAAAAGCTTTGTAATAGGATTGCTATTATATTAAAAGGGAAAATTATAAAAATTGGCACACCAAACGAAATTACATCATCAGGATCTAATATCTCTAAAATATCAGTTAGAACTGTTAATGATTCTTTAAAAGAAACAGATGCAAAATTTGAAGATGACTATTACATCTATAATTCTAAAGATCCTGGTGAAAAAGTTAATGAAATAATTAATACTATAAATAGCAAAGGTGATTCACTTGTTGATTTAAGAATAGAACGACAATCATTAGAAGAGAAATTTATTGAATTAACTTCAGAAGGGAGAAATTGATTATGAAAGCATTTATAAATCATCTATTTTTTAATTTAAAATCGGGAATAAGGGATAGATCATTATTACTTATGAATTACCTTTTTCCTATAGCTTTTTATTTAGTTATTGGTGGAATAATGCCCAAATTGAATCCTAATTATGGTGAAAATCTCATACCTTCTATGATGATATTTGTTATTATAGTTAGTACATTACTAGGAATGCCAAATGATATTGTTATATCTCGTAATGACGGAATTTTTAGAAGTTATAAAATTAATGGAGTTCCAAAACTATCTATCATTTCTATACCAACAATATCTACAGCTATTCACTCAATTATTGTAACTATATTTATTGTTATAACAGCACCTATATTATTTAATGTAGAGATTAATTTTAATCCATTAAGTATGATAATTGGTATGTATGTTGCTTGTTCTGGATTAGCTCTTATAATAGGAACTGTAGCTGATAATACATCATTGACACTACTTTTAGCACAATTAATATTTTTACCATCCATGCTTATTGGTGGCTTAATGTTTCCATCAAGTAATTTACCAAGCTCTTTAGCAAAAGCAGGTAGATTACTGCCTACATCATATGCTATGAATTTATTTCAAGCCTTAAATGGAACAGGAAATGCAGCATTTGGAAGTGAAATATCAATTGTAATTTTATTATTATCAGGCTTAATAAGTTATGTACTAGCTATATACTTATATAGAAGTGATTCAAATTATAGATCTAAAAAGTTGTTTTTAGGCTTATTTAGTATGATGCCATTCTTAGTAGGAATGTTAGTCTTATAGTAATATATTTTAAACTATAGTTGAGAAAAATATAAAAGTTTAATATAAATAAAAATTTCAGTTATTTAATTCAACCTTTTCTTTACAAAATTTAATATTGTGTAATAATCTGATATACTTAATGTTTATACGAAATTATTAAATACTAGGATATAAGCTATCTTCTGAACCTCTCACGACTAAAGTCGTAAGGTTCTTAGGTACTATCCAAACTTCTTTTGGATAGCCGATATTTGCTAAAGCAATATCGGTTGACACCAAATACTGGTTTGGTTTCCCTAAGACTTTACCTAGCAAAGTTTCCCTTGAAACTATTATCACCCTACGGGGTTTACCATATTGGCTCGGTTCAAAACCATATGCCCCAAAGTAGTATAGACTTTTATAGTCCTATGCTACTTATTTGTTTTTTATCTAATTTTCTAATTCTTTCTATTTCTTTATTATACAACTTGAAGAAGTTTTCAAAAGCTCTATTTGCTCTATCTATATCTATTTCTTTTAAGTTATCTTTTGTATTCATTATTAGAAAAGCAGAATACATATCTCTTTGAATATTTCCTTGCTCAAATTTGTTCCAACGTTTTGATAATGGCTTTTTAACATAATTTGACGAGCAATATTTAATCTTTTTTCTAATATATCTTCTTGCCACTTTTCCGTTTTCAACGGAAGTGTCAAAACGTAGTTTGCCACTAGAGAAATTCCTCCTTTATTTTTTCTGTTGATTTTCAATGTATTTTCTTATTTGTTCTTCTGTATTTTCTGATACAGTAGCTACGAAGTAGCTTGGGTTCCACATATGCCCACCCAATAGCTTATTTTTAAGTTCAGGGTGCAACTGAAACATTCTTCGTGCAGACACACCTTTTAAAGATTTTAAGATGTTAGGTATATAGTGTTGTGGAGTACATTCAATTAGCAAGTGTATATGGTCTTTATCTGTTTCCATTTCTACAATGGTTATTCCATTATCATTTGCAAGTTGATTTATTATATTCTTTAAATCTTTTTCTAGATTTCCAACGAGAAGTTTGTGTCTATACTTAACGCACCAAACTATATGATATTGGATTGCATAGACATATCCTCGTCCGTATTTGACTTCTGACATTTAAAACACCACCTAACGGTAGAATAACATATGTAGTTGCCCAAAATCAACTAATATCTAAATATATTGCCATTTGGACTAACTACATATGTTAGAAGCTTAAGGCACATTCATCTCGGCACTGAAGTACCGAGTATTCTGTGCTGTGTGATAAAAATATAAAGAGCATTTAGTATAGGAGAATAAATCTTCATAATATCAACAAGTAAGCTAGGTATTATTTTATTATAGAATAAGAGGAGTAATACTATGAGAGGAAAAATCTTAACAACATTAGCAAGTAGTATATTAAATTTAATTACAGCAGGTTTTTACATAGTGAATAATGAATTTAAAGTATTACCACATAATAGTCTGTTTTTTACTATACTGCATCAACAAAGCTTCTTCATAGCTTAAACTATGAGGAAAATCTGTTTATTTGTATAGCATAAAATAGACATGGCACCGCTCAATAATTATTTTATTTCAGATATCTTAGGAGGGGAAGTATGAATTATATATTACTATTTTTAGAAGGAATAATAACCTTTATATCTCCTTGTATATTGCCTATGATTCCAATATACGTTTCCTATTTTGCAGGAGGAGATATAGATAATAAAAATTGCAAAAATAGAGCTCTAATAAGTTCAATAGCATTTGTTGCAGGATTTACCTTTGTATTTACTTTATTAGGTGTAGCAGCTGGAACAGTAGGTGTTATTTTCAATAAATATATAAGAGAGATAAATATAGTATCAGGGATTATTATGATAATATTTGGACTGAATTATTTAGGGTTAATAAATATAGGGCTACTAAATAAAAGCTTTAAAATAGGCAACCAAGCAGCATATAAAAAATCCTCTATTATGTCTGCAGTACTATTTGGAATGATCTTTGGAATTGGATGGACACCATGTGTAGGACCATTTCTAGGATCAGCTCTTATGATAGCATCAAATTCCACTAATGTATTTATGGGAGCATCAATGCTGCTGATTTACAGTTTAGGTCTTGGAATACCATTTATATTATCAGCACTTTTAATAGATTCTCTGAAAACTACTTTTGATTTCATAAAGAGAAACTATAAAATAATAAATAGAATATCAGGAATTTTCCTAATTATTATAGGGATAATGATGATGACAGGTTATCTAAACTTATTACTATCGATACTAACATTTTAAATTATAAAAGGAGTGATAAATTTGAAAAATAATAAAAGATACATATATATAAGTGTTATAATGTTAGTTTTACTTGTAGGGGTTAAATTTGGATATGATTATTTATCAAGTAATTACAAAAATAATGGAGCTGGTAATGAAGCTAGTAATAATGTATCAGAGGAAAATTCTAGTTTTCAGCCAGCAATAGATTTTACAGTTTATGATAAAGATAATAATAAAGTAAAGTTATCAGAATATAAAAGGAAGAAGCCTGTAGTAGTAAATTTTTGGGCAAGTTGGTGTTCTCCATGTAAGTATGAGATGCCGTATTTTCAAGAAGCAACAAATAAATATAATAATGAGGATTTAGAAATACTAATGATAAATGTTACAGATGGAATGAGAGAAACTAAAGAGTCTGCAGAGGAATTTATGGAAAAAGAAGGATATAATATGAACGTTATGTTTGATATAGATCTTGATGCAGCTAACAAATATCAGTTAAATGGTATTCCAAGAACCATATTTATAGATAAAGAAGGAAATTTAGTGTATGATCATGTAGGAATCATGGATGAAGAAATGCTTAATGAAAATATAAATAAGATAATTAAGTAAGTACCCATGGAGGTATAATTTATGAAAGAAACTATACTTGTTGTAGATGATGAAGTTAAGATAATAGAAGTTATAAAATTATATTTGGAAAATGAGGGATATACTGTAATACAGGCTGAAAGTGGCATTGAGGCATTAAAAAAGCAAAGGGAATTTAATCCTGACCTGTTAATATTAGATTTAATGTTGCCAGATATATCAGGTGAAAAGGTATGTGAACGGATAAGAGAAGAATCTGATGTGCCAATAATTATGTTAACTGCTAAATCAAGTGAAGAGAGTATATTAAATGGATATTCAATTGGAAGTGATGACTATGTAACAAAACCATTTAGTCCTAAGCAATTAGTAGCAAAGGTTAATGCAGTTTTGAAAAGAGTTAAGAGAAATCAATGTGAAAATTTAATTTTTAATAATGAATTAATCATAGATATTGTTAATAAAAAAGTAGAATACAATAATAAGGAGATTGTATTAACTGCTTCAGAATATAAAATATTATCTATACTAGCTAGAAACCCTAATAGAATATTTTCAAGAGAAGAGTTAATGGATTATATAAGTAAAGATAATATTTGTATTTATGATAGAATAATTGATACTCATATAAAAAATATAAGAGCTAAATTAGATCAAGATAGTAAAAATCCAACTTATATAAAAACTATTCGTGGTATGGGATATAGATTTAATGTTTAATAAATTGAGATATAGGGTAAGTATTATTTTTATATTATTTTCATTGAGTATCATATTTTTAGTAAACATAGTAAATCATTACTACATTGAAAAGAAATTTAATGTATATACTAGTGAAAAAATACAACAGTCAAAAATGGAGATTAAAAATAAAATATTAAAGACATACAGTGATAATTCATGGGACAAGAAAGCTATTGAGAACGTAGGAGAGGATGCAATAACTGCAGGATTGATTATAACAGTTAGAGATAAAAACGATAATATTATATGGAATGCAAGAGACTATGACAATATTGTATGTGAGAAGATTTTAAATAAAATTATAGAAAATACTAATAAAGTAAGTCCAGGTATAGATATTAAAAATACATTTGATAAATTTGATATAAAACAAGATGAAACCTCAATAGGAAAATTAGAAATTGAGTACATAGGTCCAATTTATTATGAAGATTCAGATGTTATATTTTTGAAAATGTTAGATAAAATATTATTTATACTAGGACTATTATTTTTTATTGTATCTATTATAGTAGGATGGTTATTGTCTTATACTATTAGTAATCCTATTTTAAAGGTAATAGATGCAACAAATCTTATATCTGAAGGAAATTATTCTAGGAGTATAAAAGAAGATTACAGTATATATGAAATTAATAAACTTGTAAAATCAATAAATATGATGGCAGGAGATTTAGATAAGCAAGAAAAAATAAGACAAGAGCTAACGAAAGATATATCTCATGAGCTTAGAACTCCTATAACTACCATGCAAGCACAGCTTGAGGCAATAATGGATGGTTTATGGGAACCATCGGAAGAAAGGCTAAAGAGTATATATGATGAACTACAAAGATTAAACAGATTAACTGTATCCATAGAGAATTTATCAAGATGTGAGGGTGGTAAAATAAGGCTAAATAAATCAAAAGAAGATTTAGAAAATGTAATAACTACAATTTTAACAAATTTTGAAAAACAGTTATTAGATAAAGATATAAATTTACAAGTAGATCTTAGGCCTATAAATATTATGATAGATAAGGATAAAATAAGTCAGGTAGTAATTAATATTATCTCAAATGCTATTAAGTACACTCCAAATAAAGGAGAGATATTTGTTAGTTGTTTTACTAAGTCTGATGATGTATATATATCTATAAAAGATAATGGAATAGGTATAAGTGATGAAGATAAAGACTATATATTTGAAAGATTTTATAGAACGGATAAGTCAAGGACTAGAGAAACTGGAGGTGTTGGCATAGGGCTTACAATATCAAGAGAAATAGTCAAGGCTCATGGTGGCAGTATAAATGTATATAGTAAATTAGATGAAGGTAGCAACTTTATAATAAAGCTGCCAATAAAATTTTGTGATACATAATATGATTGATAAGATACTCTTACCCTAAGTAGCAAGAGTGTCTTTTAATATATTTAAAAAAGTAAGAAAGTATATAGAAAACAAATGGATAAAAGTAATATATTTTCTAAGAATCTCATAAGTTATATTAATAAACTTTAATCCCAATATAAATAGAAAAGAAGTTATTAAAAGTTGACTAACTTATATTCAAAGTTATTTTTAAGGAGGATTTAAAATAAATTTAAAAAAATTACTGATTGCTTGGGTAGCAGGAATGACCATTATTGGTACATCAATAATCCTAAGTGTAGAGGTTAAAGCAGCTACATCCAGTTCAATTTGTGAAGAAACAGTGATAAAAGCTGCATATCCATCTTGTCCTAGATGTGGAGGAAAAATATATCCAGGACAAAATCATGTTTGTACTTGGTGGATTGCAAATAAAGAGAATAGTGAAGTAAATGCTGAGGTTTGCATAGAGTGTGGTGGAAGAATAGGTCCAACAGGATATCATAAGTGTTCAAATCCGTATGTTTAATCTTATATCAACTAAGGGGCGCATATATACATTAAACTAAAAAAATAATCAAAGATGAGGTCGTTTTTATAATAAAAAGCTTAAGAGATTTAAATAAATTTAATAATCCTTTGAACGACCTTAACCACAATTTTTAAGATTTTTATTTTGATAATTTAAGTCATAGAGTTCTTTATGCTCTATGACTTTTTATACCGTAGGCTTAGCGTTAATAATCCCTATGGGACCATAGAAAGACTATTAGCTAAGCTGGTGGATTAATATTTATATGTTTTTTACAAGGGGGAAAGTTAATATAAAGTTTATTGACAATACTTAACTCATGAGCTTATTATAGAAATAGGTAACTAGTTACTTATTTAAGAGGTGATGAAATGATTGAAAAGAAATCCTATATATTTGGAGCTATATTTTTTCTTGATACTAAAATTCAAAATGCAGGAGATAAGTTGTTTACTGAAATTACAACTAAACAATGGTTCTTATTGATTTCTATAATAAGAAGCGGGGTTAAAAGTCCAACTCTTACAGAAGTTTCAAAGATTATTGGGTATAGCAGGCAAAATGTAAAAAAACTTGCAGTACATTTAGAGAATGCAGGGCTTGTAGAGTTACAAAGGGATGATAAGGACAGTAGAATATTAAGAATTACTTTGACGGAAAAGTGTTTTAAGTATTTTGAAAGTAGGAAAGAAAAAGAAGAGGAATTTTTTGAAAAGTTATATGAAGGAATAACAGATGAAGAGATAAATCAGGTATTTTCCGTTATGAAAAAACTTGAAGAAAATATATTAAAGTTAGAATAGAGGAGATTTTTATATGAAAAAAAGAGAGAGAAAAAGGGTGATGGTGATTGGAGTTTTGTTATTAGTTGTATGTATTGCTGTATATTTGTTAGTTCCCTATTCGCCAGTAAAAAAAGAGTATTGGGATACTGTGGAAAAGCTTACAGAGGATTATGAATTATCACAGCATAAGATTACAGAAGATGATTTAAAAATGTTACCAGAAATTTTGCAGAAGTATTTTATAAAAAATGGTTATGTAGGTATAGAAAGTGCAAGTGCTGTAATTTTTCATTTTAAAGATGTAGATTTTTCTATGGGAATTAATAAGCCCAATATAAAAATTGATTATACAGCATATGACTTTGTAAAGGAACCTACAAGAATAGCATTAATTGATTCGAAAATTTATGGAATACCATTCCAAGGAATTGATACTTGTAAAGATGGAAAGGGTTCTATGAAGGGAATAATTGCAAAACATATAACTTTATTTAACAATTCATATGATATTATGGATGCTACCTATTTATCAGAATGTTTAATGCATCCAAGCCTTGCTCTTCAGGAGAATATTACATATAAAGAAATTGATGATTATACTGTAGAAGCAACAATAAGAAAAAATGGTGCAGAAGCTACAGGTGTTTTTTATTTTAATAAAAATTATGAGATGACAAGCTTTGTAGTTGAAAAAAGACTTTCCACTGATACTAATACTTATGAAAAATGGACTGCAATTCCAAGTAATTATGAAGTAATTAACGGAATTAACATGCCAACAAAATTTCAAGCGGTATGGAATTATGACAGCGGGGATTTAATTTATTTTAATAGTAACGGCATGAAAATTTCTTATAGGTAGTATGTCAATATAAAAAATCTCACTTAGTAGTGATATAGTGAAATTTAATATATAAATTTTTCTTATATATTTTAAGACTGTGATGGGATAGTGTGAAGTTCACAAATCTTGCACAGTCTTTTTTATGAATTAAATATACAAATTATGGTTAAAGCCCCACAGTCAAAGCCTTTGGTTTTTTAGATTCTAAATAAAGCTAAGTAATAACTATTCTAAAATCCACTCATATATACATTTTTGGCGTTCTCCCTCTTGATACATTTCATTATGTGGTGGTAAATCTACTATTTCTTTAAGTTTAAGACCTGTTTTTTCACAAGTTTTTCGAGAAGGGAAGTTGTCTGGATTGCAGGTTATTATAAGTTTATTCATTCCATGTGTAATAGCTACATCTTTGATAATTTTACAAGCTTTTGAAGCATAATTATTTCCCCTATAATCTTTTTCAATTCTATAACCAATATGACCTCCGTAATATAAATTTTTATTGTATCCAATTCGAATGTCAATAGCACCTATAGTATAATCAGAATCATGTAAAGTAATTCTATATTTATATGCAGGTACGTACCCCTTTTCTTCATTTGATGGTGCTTTTTCTTCAATTTTTAAATCAATCTCACCATCGGTTAAGTAATCAAAATCTTTGAACTCAAACATATATATTCCCCCTTTTTATTTTTCGAATAAATTAAATTATAAGTATTTATATAATTGTATATTAATAAATAGATAATTTATACAAAAATTTATTATTTATAAATTATTCTACCTAATGTTAAAAATTAAGTAAAAATAATTTGTGTTTACATATATTAAAAATAATGGTAAAATGAGTTTAATAAAATAATCAAAGAGGAGGTCGTTTTTGTAATGAAAAACTTAAGAAATTTAAATCAATTTAAATTTAATAATCTTTTGAACGACCTTGACTACAATTTTTAAGATTTTTATTTTGATGCTTTAAGTCATGGAGTTCTTTATGCTCTATGGCTTTTTATATTTATAAACTATAAAAAGAGTATGAAAAGTCATAGATAATTTGAGAGTTATTAACAATTATCTATGACTTTTTTATTTTAAACAGATAAAAGAAACTAATGAATCAAAAGGGGCATATATTTTTTATCGTATGTATGAATAAGGGTCCTAGGTGAACATAGCAGTGGGAGGTAGTTAATGGATATGTACAAAGTAAATAATCTAGAATGATTCATTGTGACTTAAATCTGTCTTATATAAATTTTTATCAATTAAGGGGGAGAAGGACATGCAATTTAAAGTTAATGAAACCTATCATGGTTTTAAGCTATTAGAACAGGAGAGTATTGATGAAGTTCAGTCAGTGGCTAGAGTATTCGAACATATTAAAAGTGGAGCAAGACTTTTACATTTAGAAAATGAAGATGATAATAAATTATTTTCTATTGGATTTAGGACAACTCCTACGGATAGTACAGGAGTAGCGCATATTTTAGAGCATTCTGTACTTTGTGGTTCAAGAAAATTTAAAACTAAGGATCCATTTGGTGACATGGCTAAAAGCTCTTTAAATACTTTTTTAAATGCGTCAACTTACACAGATAAGACTATTTATCCTGTTTCAAGCAGAAATCATAAGGATTTTATGAATTTAATGGATGTATATTTAGATGCAGTTTTACATCCTAGAATATATGAAAATCATGAGATATTACGCCAAGAAGGTTGGAGATATGAAGTTGATTCAAAAACAAATAAGCTATTTTATAAAGGGGTAGTATACAGTGAAATGCAAGGAGCACTATCTTCTCCAGAGCAAGTGATTTGTAGTGATATATATGGTTCACTATTTCCAAATACTACTTATGCTTTTGTTTCAGGGGGAGACCCAGAAGAAATACCTAATCTTACTCAAGAGGATTTTGAAAAGTTTCACAGTAAGTTTTATCATCCATCTAATAGCTATATTTTCTTGTATGGAGATCAAAACTTAGAAGAATGTTTAAGGTTTATAAATGAGGAGTATCTTAATGAATTTGATAGAATAGAAATACCTTCTCATATAGAAAATATTGAGGCTTTTAAAGAAATGTCGGAAAAGACATCACAGTATTCTATTAGTGAAGATGAGGATGAGAACAATAAAACTTTCTTAGCTTTAAGTTTTGTAATTGGTGAAACAAGCAATGCTAAAGAATATTTAACTAATGAAATACTTTATAATATGCTCATTAAATCTTCTGCTTCTCCTATTAAAAAAGCATTACTTAAAGCAGGGATAGGAGAATGTATAATTACTATTGATGAAATGAATATGGATCCAACAAAACAAATAATATTTCCAATAGTGGTTAAAAATGCAGACAGCAGTATGAAAGATAAATTTAGAGAAGTAATTTTAAATACTCTTAAAAATCTTGTGAAAGATGGAATTGATAAAAATCAATTACGAGCAGCTATAAATACTGTTGAATTTAATCTTCGTGAAGCTGATCCATGGAGAATTGCTAATAAAGGACTTAGTTATAATGGAAGAATTTTAGAAAGTTGGATATACGATGGAAATCCACTTGTTCATTTAAAATATGAAAAGAATTTTAATGATATAAAAGCAGCTATAAAAGATAGATATTTTGAGAATTTTATTGAAAAGAATATGGTGAAAAATTCTCATTGTTCACTAGTAGTTTTAAATCCTAAAAAAGGATTAGAGAATGAGAAAAATAAAGCTCTACAAGAAAAGTTAGAAAGCTATAGAAATTCTTTATCAGAAGAGGAACTAAAAGAACTTATAGATAGAAATAAAAAATTACAAGAAGCTCAAGTTAAAGTTGATACCGAAGAAGAAAAGAAAACTATTCCTAAACTACCTATGGAGGAGATAGATAAAAAAGCAGAACAAATTCCTCAGGAAGTTATAAAAGAGCAAGGAATAACTATACTAAAACATCATATTAACACAAATAAAATAGCATATATAAATTTATTATTTGATGGAAAAGCAATTGAAGAAAAATATATACCTTATTTAGGACTTTTAGGAGATATATTAGGAGAGCTTGATACGGAAAGAAGAACTTACTCTGAGCTTATTACAGAAATTTATAAAAATACAGGTGGAATAACTTTTAAAAATGAAATTTATACTGAGAAAAATAATGATAGAGTATATCATCCTAAATTTACTATTAAGTCAAAGGCAATTTCAGATAATATCCCTAAGTTATTAGAATTAATCAATGAAATAATAACTACTACTAAATTTGATGATAAAAATAGAATTGAACAAGTTATTCAAGAGACAAAGTCAAAACTTCAAATGAGTATTATAAGAGCAGGTGACAATGTTGCAATAAACAGAACATTTTCTAAATTTTCCTATGCTGAGGAGTATAAGAATAGGATCAATGGTGCTTCATACTATGAATTTATATGCAACTTAGAAAAGAATTTTGAAAATAACAGTGATGAAGTTAAAAATAACCTTATAAAGGTATATGAAAGTATATTTAATAAAAATAATTTAATTGTTTCAATAGTTGGAGAAGAAGGGGAAAGTGAAAAATTACTTTCAAATATAAATATAATTCTAGATAACATTAAAGATTCTAAGGTGGAAGTTCCTAAATTTGAATACAAACAAGCAAAAGATGTGGAAGGATTAATAACTGCTAGTAATGTACAATATGTAGTTAAAGGCTTTAACTTTGCAAGGCTTGATTATAAGTATTCAGGAAAGATGAGAGTACTTCAAAACATATTGGAAAGTGAGTATTTATATCCTAAAGTTCGTCTTCAAGGTGGAGCTTATGGATGTTACATTGATATGAGTAATGATGGTAATTTAGCCTTTTTCTCATATCGTGATCCAAACCTTACAAGAACAATAGATGTATATAATGAAACTTACAAGTTTTTAGAAGACGTAGACTTTTCAAAGGAAGATATGGAAAATTTCATAATTGGAACAGTAGGTCAAGTATATAGACCATTGACTCCTGATAAAAAAGGTGAAAAAGCAGTTGGAGCTTATATTAGCAATATAACCTATGAAGATATTCAAAGAGAAAGAGATGAGATATTAAGTACAACGGTTGAAGATATAAAATCTTATGCAGAAATGATTAAATCTGGAATGGATGAACATTACTGCTCTGTAGTAGGTAATGAAGGAAAAATTAAAGAAAATGAAGCTATTTTTAATACCATAATTAAATTGTTATAAAAGTATTTAATACTAAAAAATTAATATAAATAGGTTGTTATATGATTAATTGTGTAACAGCCTATTTTTTACTACAGAAAAAATAACAAAACTAAGAATAGTTATATATAAAGGTAAAAAACTTTGTAAAAAGCAAATTTAAACTACTCATTTTTATAATTAATTGTTATAATAAAATATTACAGGAATTAATATTTTTACTTTAACTTTGAAGTTTTTTAAAAACTGTCAGAATATTAAGTAAAAATAAAATTATTCTTTATTAAATTATTTAGGGGGTAGAAATATGGGGAGAGTTTCAGAGCTATTTGCTCCAAAAAACATGACTGAGGGTACGCCGTGGAAACGAATTGTTGAATTCGCGCTGCCAATGTTAATAGGGAATATAGCACAGCAGTTTTATAATACTGCAGATTCTATTATTGTAGGAAGATATGTGGGGGATAATGCACTTGCAGCTGTTGGCAGTGCAGCTCCAATATTAAATCTTTTACTTGTACTTTTTGTTGGAATTGCAACAGGTGCAGGTATCATGGTAGCACAATATTTTGGCGCTAAAGAGCGAGATAATTTATCACATACTATTGGTGTTTGTATAACACTTACTGCTGCAGCATCAGTAATAATAATGATTATTGGACCTATTGTAACACGTCCACTGCTTTCTCTTCTTAATACACCAGCTTCTATAATTGATTGGTGCGCTAAATATCTTATTATTTATTACTTAGGTATTGCAGGTTTTGCATACTACAATATTTTGGCGGGCGTTCTTCGAGGACTTGGTGATTCTTTGTCAGCACTTGTTTTTTTAATTATTTCTACAATATTAAATATAGGGCTTGATCTTTGGTTTGTTGCAAAACTTGGATTAGGTGTTCCAGGAGTTGCACTTGCTACAGTTATTGCCCAAGGAATATCAGCAGTACTTTGTATTATTAAATTGGCGAAAATGAAAGATACCTTTGATTTTAGCCTTAAAATGTTAAAACCTAAGAAAGAATATGCATTTCAACTTATAAAACTTGGATTGCCTTCTGGACTTACTCAAGGAATATTTTCTCTTGCAATGATAGCTGTACAATCACTAACTAATAGTTTTGGTGAGATGGTTATTGCATGCAATGTAATTGTTATGCGTGTAGATGCTTTTGCTATGATGCCTAACTTTACCTTTGGAAATGCCATGACCACTTATTCTGGGCAAAATATTGGTGCAAGAAAGATAGAGAGAGTGGAGAAGGGAACTAAAGATGGTACTCTTATTGCTGTTGGAGTATCTACTGTTATAACAATATTAATATTAGTATTTGGAAAATATTTAATGGCCATATTTACAGATACCCAAGAACTAGTTGATTTAAGTATGCATATGATGAGAATTCTTGCAGTAGGTTATATTGCAATGGCAGTAACTCAAAGTTTATTAGGTGTTATGCGAGGTGCTGGAGATACAATGACACCTATGTGGATTTCAATAATTACTACAGTATTTATACGTGTACCAGTTGCTTATGGTATTGCTTATTTCACACGCAGTGCAGCCTATCCTACAGGAAGACCAGAAGCCACTTTTATATCATTACTTGTATCTTGGACTATGGGAGCAATTATAACTACAATTTTCTTTAAAAGAGGTAAATGGAGAAATAAAGGATTTGCTGGAAATGATTTAAGTGCTTAATTCAATTGACAATGCATAATTATAATATTTCTCATCAAATGCTAAGAAACTTAAAATTGATTAACTGTAGCGGAGAACAGTGTTCTCCTAAAAACTAAATTGATTTCATTATCATATATTGGCAGAGAAGTGATATTTCAATAAATAAGCTTTTAAAATATTATCTTAATGCTGAAATTGATAAATATATGATTATATAAAATCATATTCATGGAATTAGGTAAAAAATTTAATAATATTAAATATAAAAAATGGTGAACAATGTTCGTTGCTACAAAAATGGATTAAAGAAATTAATTCTTAAAAAATTAATTTCTGCCACAATTAACAATTGTCAATTGGTTAACTGTAGCGGAGAACAATGTTCTCCAGAAAACCAAAATTAATTTCTGTTTTTAATATGTTATGTTGTCAGAGAATTGATATTTTAAAATGTTGTCTTAATACTAAAGTTGATGAGTATATTAACGGTATCAAGTAGAAAGATTTAATATTAAATATAAAAAATGGCGAACAATGTTCGCCACTACAAAAATATATTAAAAAAATTAATTTCCAATTTTCTAATTAAAGGAAATGTTTTTATACATCTACACAATTACTTTGTTTTTCTTTAAGTGATGGCCACACTGTAAATAGCATTGTTATATAACAAGCAGCTCCACCTAAGAAATTTGAAATTGGCTCTGCTAAAAATACTCCTGTAGTTCCTAAATTGTACATCCTTGGTAAAATTAAAGTGAGAGGAACTACAATAATTATCTTACGAAGCAGTGAAAAGAATACTGCTTGTTTAGATTTTCCAAGGGCAACATAGGTAGATTGTCCTGAAAACTGTAGTGACATTGCAAAGAAACCAAAGAAATAAATATTCATTGAAGGAACACCTTTTTGAATTAGTTCAGGTTCACTATTGAATATTCGTATAAAGAACTCTGGAAACATTCTTAAAACAAGCCAAATTAAAGTTGTATAAACTATACAAACTATAGACATAAATTTAATTCCACTTCTCACTCTCTTATATTCTTTTGCACCATAATTAAATCCCAAAACTGGTTGAGATCCGTTAGTAATACCACTTACTGGCATCATAATAATTTCCCGAATTGAATTGATAACTGTCATAATACCTACATACAAATCACCGCCATAAGATTGTAAAGTAATATTGCAAATAATCTGAACGGTACTATTAGTAAGTGCCATGATAAAACTAGATAATCCAAGAGAAATTATTTTCTTTAATATGGATAGTTTTATTTTAAAATTTTTAAACTTAAGTTTCAAAATAGTATTTTTGCCAATTAAAAACTTTAACACCCAAATTGATGATAAAAATTGTGATATTATAGTGGCAAATGCCGCACCTTTAACTTCCATATGAAATACAAATATGAAAATAGGATCTAACACAATATTTGTAATAGCACCTAAGAGAATGGTCATCATACCTATTCTGCCAAACCCTTGGGAATTAATAAAACTATTCATTCCAAGACTAATCATAACAAAAATTGTTCCTAAAAGATAAATGCTAATATAGTCATTAGCATAGGAAAATGTGGCATCACTGGCACCAAAGAGAAAAAGCAATGGCTTTTTAAAAATCAATCCTAATGCTGTAAGTAATATACCAGATATAATCAAAAGAGCAAAGGAATTGCCCATTATTTTTTCAGCCTCTTCATTATCTCCTCTGCCACGAGCAATAGAACAAAGTGGTGCTCCTCCCATACCAAAGAGATTTGCAAATGCCATTATAATTGTAATAATAGGAAATGTAACTCCAATACCAGTAAGGGCCAAAGTTGACGCATTTGGAATTCTACCAATGTACATACGGTCAACTATGTTATAAAGGATATTAATCAATTGAGCTAAAGTCATTGGTAATGCTAAGCTTAATATGGTTTTTGGCACACTTCCTTTAGTAAAATCATTTTTACGTTCCATTACTTGCCTCCTAAAAATATATTTTAGGGTTATAAGTTAAACTCTTAACTTCATACTGTTAACACTTAATAGCTCTTGAATTCTAAGTATTAAGTATTGGGACTAAACTTATAATTAATAGTTACAGAAAACTTTTATTTAAGATAAAAACTCTGCTGAAATTGCAGTAGTAGAGATAAATTATTTTTTATAATAAAAATTTATTTTTTCTACAACTGAACAAACATAAAACTTTTCAATTAAGTCCAAGCCAAAATTCTATTTAAAAACAGAATTTTATGTATAATTTCAATACTCAATTCTTAATTTTCAATTAACAGGGTAATAAGTTAAGATTTAAATATACATCCATATGCAGTAAAAAACTTTAACCCTAAAGTTCATTATACACCATAAAGAGCAAAAAGAGGGGCTATTACATAATTAGCCAATTACTTTAGCTATATAAAAGCTTTTTTTAGTTTATATTACATAAATAGGCATTATAAATATATTAAGTTTACTTTTGTGATATAATATGGATATTCTAGCAAACTAATTTATGGGAGTGATTAATATGGGAATTAAAATATATGATAAGTTAAATCCCATTTGTGAAATATTTGGATTAATTTATATGAGCCAGAACTATGATGAAGTTACCAATTTATTAATAAAAGAACTTAATAATAGTGGAATTAATGGAGAATTATTTTTTAAAAAAAATCTCAAGATTTTTGATAAATATATAAAAACATTTAATAAATATAAGGTTGTTAATGAAAGTGAAGTATTCTTTTTTGATGAAGATGATACTGCTATTTTTTTAGTAATTGCATTTACTTTAATTAACAATGAAGATTTAATAAATTCCATAGATAATATGACCAATGAAGAGATTAAAGCTATAATTTTAGATGTTTATAATGAGCAATTTGAACAAGAAACAACTATAGATTCTATTAGTACATTAAATAATATAATAGAGTTTATAAAAGAATTAGACCTTAAAGAAGATACTAAATGGAAGTTAATGATTATTTTAAATGATCCTAAGAAGTATTATAAATCACTAATTAAAACAATAGAAGACAATAGAAATGCTTATAGAGAAGCTTACAAAGCTGTTGAGAAATCATTGTCTAAATTAATAAGTAATTATATTAAATATGTTAATTCAGATAAATGTGAGGTATTAAATAATGTTATAAAAAATCATGATAGTAAAATTAATATAATTCCTACCTTATCATTTGGAACTTCATTATTTGAATTTAAAAATACATATTTTGTAGGGGTATTATACGAGATTACATACAATGAGTATGTTAATTCTATGGGAAACAAAGGAGAACTTATTTTAAAATTAAAAGCCTTAAGTGATAAAAGTAAGTTGGAAATAATATCTCTTTTAAAAACTGAACCTAAATATAGTTTAGAAATAGCTGAAGCTTTAGATCTTACTCCAGCTACAGTTTCATACCATATGGGATCATTATTAGAGTGTGGTATGGTTGTTGTTGAAAAGAAACAAGGTAAGGTATATTACAATTTAAACAAAACTGGATTAAAAAATTTTATAGATGAACTTAATAGTGCATTATTATAGGGAAATCTCTCAGTATAGCTGGGGGATTTTTTTATCTTTAATAAGAAAAGAAAGTAAAAATTTTTTATACCATTAGTTTAAAGCAACGTTAAGCTAATGTCAGTAAGGGCTCTTTCTATGTGAGTAGATATAAATAAAACTAATTTAATTAGATTTTAATCTAATATATTTGACAAATATCTAAAATATTAATATTATAATAATATAAATCAAATAATCATCTAATTAATTAGATGATTATTTGATTGACTTTTTAAAAAATTAGGAGAAGTGTTATGAGAGAATGCATTAAGAAAAATAAGTTATTATTAGTATCAACAGTTATATTCAGTGTAATATCATCAATAGCTTTGGTAGGATTATCGTTATTTATCCAAACTACTATAGATTATGTTACTGCTGGAGATATGGAAGGATTTAAAAGAATACTAATATATTCAGTAGGATATGGTGTTCTTATAGGAGTACTGTATTTTATATATGATATTTTAAGTAAAATGTTTATTAGGAATTTATTAAAAATGCTAAGAAACAAGGCTTTTTTTGGGATACTTAGAAGAAACTATAAGGATTTCAACTCTAAAAATACAGCGGATTATATTTCAGTATTAACAAATGATATGAAGTTAGTAGAAGAGAATTATATTGTTCCATTACTTTTAATTTTTCAATATGGTGTTATGTTTGTAGTAACAGTTATTCTCTTATTATATTTAAGTCCAGTGGTTACATTAGGAATATTCATAAGTATGCTATTAATTTTTATAGTACCAAGTTTCTTTGGAAAGGTCTTAGAAAAGAAACAATTGGAACTTTCAAATAGACTATCATTTTTCACATCTAAACTTAAAGATATATTTTCTGGATACGATGTTATTAGGTCATATAATTTAAAAGATAGTATAGGTAAAGAATTTAAAGAAGAAAATAATAATTTGGCTAATACAAAATTTGCAGCAGATAAAATATTTGTAGTAAATGAATCTATATCTCAAACATTGGGGATGGGAACACAATTTGTAGCTATATTTTTATCATCATATTTAGTTATAAAGGGTAACTTAACCATGGGAATGCTTATTGCAATTGTTCAGCTTTCAGGTACTTTTGTGCAACCTGTAATAGTGATAATGAGTAATCTTCCTAAGCTTAATAGTGTTAAACCTATAATTGAAAGAATAGATGAATTTTCAACTTATAAAGATAATGATTTTACAGGTAAAGATAAACCAAGTTTTAATAATAATTTAGAGGTATCAAACCTGTCTTTTAGCTATGGTAATGGAAAGTCTATTATTAAAGATATAAGTTTAAAGATAGATAAAAACAAAAAATATGCAATAGTAGGGGAAAGTGGATGTGGTAAGTCTACTTTAATAAAACTAATGCTTGGGTATTATTCTGATTTTAGTGGGGATATAAAATTTGATGGAAATAGTATGAAGAATTTAAATATAGAACAGTTAAACAAGATGATTTCCATCATACATCAAAATGTCTATATGTTTGATAAAACTATAAAAGATAATATCTGCTTATATAAAGAATTCTCAGAAGAACAAATAAATAATGTTTTAAAATTAAGTGGTGCAAATAAATTTATAGAAGAAACATTCAATGGGTTAAATTATTTAGTTGGTGAAAATGGCAGTAATCTCTCAGGAGGACAAAGACAAAGAATCGCAATTGCCAGAGCTCTAATTCAACAAACACCAATACTTGTACTAGATGAAGGCACTTCAGCCATAGATATGCAAACAGCCTATGACATAGAAAGTAAGCTTTTAAATATAAAAGAGTTAACATTAATTACAATTACCCATAAAATGAGTGAAGAATTATTAAGCCTATATGATAAAATAATATATATTGAAAATGGACAAATAGTTGAAAGTGGAAATCTTCAAGAATTACTACAAAAGAAAGAGAAGTTCTTTAATTTTTATACAGTATAAATTTATAAAATAAATATCAATAGCAAAATAAAAATTCATCATAGAAATATGGTGAATTTTTTATTTCATACATTTGATGCTTAAGTCATCTGACGTATGGCAGAGTTACAGCTATATTAAATTTATTTTACTTTTCATGGAAGAAGTTTCTAAAAGTTTATTTTAAATAGGATATCAATTCTAGAACATACTAATATATGAAGTATTATCTATTTATGGTAGAATAATAGTAATAATCTGAATTGAAAGAAGAAGGATAATGATTAAATAAAAACATATGGACAAGTAGTTGATAAACTTTCCATTTCTAAGATATAACTATAAATCGCTAGATTGAGGTAAGGCTATGAGGGTAAATAAAATAGAAGAAAAAAGTAGTGAAAAAACTTATATTAAAGAACCTATGGAAGAGAATAGAATTAATTTAGAAAGTGTAGCACATAAAGAAATAGAGACTTTAAGCAATTGTATTACTGGGGATAGTGACTTTCTTTTACCAAGAATTAAGAACTCTATTAAAAGAGCTAAATCTATTGATATAATAGTGGCTTTTTTGATGGAATCTGGAGTGAAACTTATAACTGAAGATTTAAAAGAGGCTGTAGAAAGAGGGATAAACATAAGAATACTTACAGGAAATTACCTTAATATAACTCAGCCACAGGCACTTTTTCTTTTAAAAGATGCACTTTCAGATAAAGTAGATTTAAGATTTTACAATGTACCTAACAAATCATTTCATCCTAAGGCATATATATTTGAATATGAGGATGATGGAGATATTTTTGTAGGATCTTCAAATATATCAAAATCTGCATTAACAAGTGGTATAGAATGGAACTATAGAATTTCTAAAAATAATCATGAAAGAGATTTCAAAAAATATAAAGATACTTTTGAAAATTTGTTTAACAATTATTCTATTATAGTAGATGATAATGAATTAGATAGATATTCAAAAAGGTGGAAGAGACCAAAGCTTTTTTTAGATTTAGAAAAATCTGAGGATAACAATGAAGAAAATAAAATAATAAATTACCCTGCTCCTAAAGGTGCTCAAATAGAAGCACTGTATAAACTAAAAAAATTTAGAGAAGAAGGATTTGACAGGGGAATAGTTGTAGCAGCTACAGGCATCGGAAAGACTTATTTAGCAGCTTTTGATTCGAAAGATTATTCAAAGGTATTATTTGTGGCACATAGAGAAGAGATAATAAAACAGGCTAAAGCATCTTTTGCTTGTGTTAGACCGAATATTAGTATGGGATTTTTTACTGGAGTGGAAAAGAATAAAGATGTAGATATTTTATTTGCTACAGTACAAACTTTAGGGCAAAAGGAATATTTGAAGGAAGAATATTTTCAAAAAGATTATTTTGATTACATAATCATAGATGAATTTCATCATGCTGTATCTAAAAATTACACCAATTTATTGGAGTATTTTACACCTAAATTTTTATTAGGATTAACAGCTACTCCAGAGAGAATGGATAATAGAGATGTATTTGAAATATGTAATCATGAAGTTGTTTATGAAGTAAGGCTTAAAGAAGCAATTAATAAAGGATGGTTAGTTCCTTTTAGATATTATGGAATTTATGATGAAACAAATTACAAAAATATAAGCTTTAGAAATGGTAAATATGATGGTTCAGAATTAGAAAAAGCTTTAATGATAGAGAAAAGATCAAATTTAATATTAAATCATTATAAAAAATATAATAGTAAAATAGCTTTAGGATTTTGTTCTAGTAGAAATCATGCAAATTATATGGCAAAATATTTTTCAGAAAATGGTGTAACTGCTTATGCTGTACTTAGTGGAGATAAGATGGAGTATTCTATGGACAGACAAGAAGCCATAAACAAGTTAAAGAATGGAGAAATAAAAGTTCTCTTTTCTGTGGACATGTTTAATGAAGGGCTAGATATTACTTCTGTAGATATGGTCATGTTTTTAAGACCGACTGAGTCTCCAACAGTGTTTTTGCAGCAATTAGGAAGAGGACTTAGAAGGCATAAGGATAAGACATATGTTAATGTTTTAGACTTTATAGGAAACTATAAAAAAGCTAATTTAGTGCCATTTTTCTTAAGTGGAGATGTAAAAAATATAAATTCAAAGGCCAAGGGAAAAGGATTTGAAAAAGTAATAGAATATCCCCAAGATTGTATTATAGATTTTGATTTTAGATTAGTAGATTTGTTTAAGAAAATGGAAGATGAAGAAAAGAAAATAAATGACATAATAATAGAAGAGTTTTATAGAGTAAAATCTGAAGTAGGTGAGATACCAACAAGGCTTCAAATGTATAAATATATGGATGACGATGTCTACAACAATATACGTTCAAAGCCAAAAATAAATATTTTTAATGATTATTTAGGATTTTTAAATAGCATAAATGAACTTACAGAAGATGAAAAACAAATTATAAATACAAAAAGTCATGAATTTATAAAGAGAATTGAAACCACTTCTATGACTAAAACTTATAAGATGCCTTTACTCTTAGCATTTTATAATGGTGGAAATTTTAAGACCAGTATAACAGAAGATGAAATATATTTAAGTTTTAAAGAATTTTACAGCAAACCATCAAATGCTATAGATTTATTAAGAGACAAGTCTGGAAAAGAATATAAGACTTGGGGAAAGAAAGAGTATTTAAAAATAGCTAAAAATCCAAGAAATGCTTTTATAAATTCTGCAGAAGAATTTTTTGAAGATAAGGGGGATATTTATTTAATAAGTAAAGACTTAAAAGCCTTTGAAAATAATAAAACTTTCATAAAACACTTTAAAGATGTTATAGATTATAGAACTAGCAGATTTTATAAAGAAAGGTTAGAAAAAAGAGAAGAAGACTAAATCATAAATAAAATCAAAAGCACAGGTACTACTATTCCTGCAATTTAGGAAAGAGTACAATGTGCTTTATTTTTAGTGCTTAATCTTCATAGACTCTCTCAAGAACAATTCCTTCTTTAAATCCGCCTCTCTCAAGCTTCTTTTTTTCTCTTTTATTTAAAAGATCTTCCTCAGAATATCCTAAAGCAGAGGAAAGTCCAAATATAACTTCCATTAAATCTGCAAGCTCTTCTAAATTTTTATCTTGAGAAAACTCTAAAGCCTCTTCTTGTAGCTTTGCCTCAAGTAGTGAAACAAGCTCTTCAGCTTTAGCATAATGTATATCAAATTTTTTACCTGCATTTTCTATTATCTCAGGTATGTTATCTCTTACAAGTTTATTATAAACTTTCACTTCAATACCTCCTAAAAGTTAGTATGGTTTAATTATAAGTGGTATTTTGGGAGGAGGCAAGAATAGATATTGTAAATTGTATATACAAAAATAATTAAAGGCAATATTAAAAGGAATAATCTAGTAATTTTACGCAGAATAGTATGTATTAATTAGGAATAATATTACAAATAATTAAAATTTTCATAATAATATGGATATTAATGTCGAATGTATTGTTAATATAAAACCATAATATTAATATTATGGTATGTAAAAGAATTTAGACAGGAGGATTTAAGTTGAAGAATCCAAGATACTCAATAATAAAATATTGTGAAAATATATTAGAAGATGATATAGGAAGTTTATATAATTATATAGATAATGGTATTATCGTACATTTATTTTTAAAAAGAAATCTTAAAGACAAATTATATTTAAATGAATATAAAGATAATGATTTTAATAACTTTATTGATAACGGATTTTTATATATTTATGAAGAAGAATACGATGTAATTAATAATGTTATTATTGCAATAGATGGCTATATTTTAGAAAAAAATTTGTATGAAAAAATTTCTAACAATAAAGAAAGTAATTTTAATCACCATCAGTATGACATTATAACATCACCTGTTAACTCTAATATTATTGTTATCTCAGGAGCTGGCACAGGAAAAACTACTACTATGATAAATAGATTGATTTATTTAAGAAAGACACAAGATGAATTTAGTTTTGAACAAGCTGTATTAATAACTTTTACAAATAAGTCAAGTTTAGAAATGAAAGAGAGACTTTTAATCACTCTAGAAAAATACTACAAGATAACCAAAAATTCATTATATTTAGAAATGATGGAAGAAGTGTCTCGAAGTAGTATAGGAACAATACATAATTTTGCAAAGAAACTTATTAATTCTTATGGTAAAAATATAGGAATTAATAAAAGGATAGAGATTAAATCATTTAAATATAAGAAAAATAACGCTATAACTCAGGCAATAAATAAAATTTATGAGGAAGATAAGTGCTTATACAATATTGTTAGAAATTATCCTATTTATGAACTTGAAAATAAATTACTTTCTATATGGGAGAATTTAGATAATTTTTCAATAGATATTAATTCTAATGTTTATAATGTAGATTTTGGAAAAGATGATAAAGGATTTTCAGAATTTATCTACAAAGCCTTAAGATATGCACAAGAAATAATAGATAAAGAAAAAGAAACTGAATTAGAAGTTGCAGATTTAATGAAAATATTATCTAACGATGTTTTATTTAAAAACTTACCACAGAAGTATAAGGTTGTCATGGTAGACGAATTTCAAGATAGTGATAATATTCAGATTGAATTTGTTGCTAAATTTTGAAATAGTACAGGAGCTAATTTGCTAGTTGTTGGAGATGAAAAACAAAGTATTTACAGATTTAGGGGAGCACAACATACTGCATTTAATAAATTAAAAGAATTATTAAAAAATTCATCGAAAAATTTGAAAGAATTTACAATGATTAGAAATTATAGAACTAGTTCAATAATTATTGAAGATATAAATAATATATTTATCGATATAGATAAAAGAATAGAACATTTTAATTATAAAAAGGAAGATTATATATATTCTTTGATAGATAGAAATAAAGAGAATCATATAGAATATCTAATACTAAATGAAACTAGCAATAGAGTAAAGTTTTATAATGCCTTGATAAATAATAAAAAAAATGATGAAACTATTGCTGTGCTTTTTAGAACAAATAATGATGTAAAAGAATTTAAAGAGTTTTGTGACAGAAACAGTATTCTATGTAGAGTTGATACGACAGGTGGTTTTTATAGACATGAAGCTGTTAGAGATTTTTATATTATGATAAAAGCTTTATTAGAAGAAAATGATAGTGCATTACTTTATTCTTTTATTAATACGCCGTATATTAATAAAACTGTTAATAAGAATATAGTTATAAATGGATTAGAAAAAGAAAAAAAAGATCATTTTATAGATATATTAGAAAAATCAGGATGGAATAATATTAAAAAAAATATAGTGGATAAAAATCCTTTAGTATTAATCGATAAAATATTATTTGAATATAAACCAGTTACAAAATATTATGTTAAAACTCTAATTAAAGCTAAGAAAAGACAAGATAACTATAAGGAGATTGCTTATGCTAAAACATTAGAATACAAGCTTAATTTAGAACATTTAATATACTTAATTAAAGATAAGTTTTCAGATAATATAACTTCTATATTTCAAATTGAGCATTTTTTAAGGATAAAAATAGCTACAGACAATACTGTTGATACTAGAAGACCTGGTAGAACAATTGAAAACAAATTTATTCAATGTTTAACAGTACACAAAGCTAAAGGATTAGAATACGATTATGTGATTTTAGACAAGCTAACCAATAAAATTATTTATTTTAAATCAGCAGATATTATATTAAAAAATATAAATAATCATATCATGATAGGATATAAAGTTATGTTGGGTGACGATGAATATAAGAATGATCATTATTCTAATTATATAGCTGAAGAAAAGGATGAAATTGTAGGAGAAGAAGCTAGATTGCTATATGTTGCATTAACAAGATGTAGAAAAAAATTATTTTTAAATATGTCAGGCGAATTAGCAGCAACAAATGCAAATACATGGAAAAGTTTGCTTGGAGGGAACAAAAGTTATGTATAGGGTTGAAACTCATGATAATTCAAGGGAATACTTTAGTAATTTAGTTATTGAAAAAGATTCACTGTATGTAACATCTACTACAACATTAAGTGAAGCTATAAAGGAAAAATCAGTTATATTAAGTGAAGATATGTGGAGAATAGTTGATATAGAAAATTTAATAAAAACTATATATAGTGATTGGAATCATACTTTAAATCAAATAAAGATAAAAGCAGAAGTAAGAAAAATAATTATAGATCTTAAAAATAATATAATAAATAAAGATGAATTAAATGAATTAAGATATTTTGAGGACAATATTGATATATTAATTAATGATATTAATTTAATAGTTCAAACTAACATAAAGAACTTTAATTATACTAATGAAACAATTACTAAAAAAATTTTTGGATTAGTATATAAAAATCTTATAGTTACAGAAGTATTTAATAATATTTCTAAAGAAATATTGGATCCTATTGGAGTCAAATCATTTTTTAAAAAGCTAAAAAAATATAGAGATGGTGAAGATGTAAAAAAAATTTATTTTTATAATATTAACTACTTAGATCTAAGTAGATATATGATTATAGAACTACTTAGAATATCAGGTTTTGAAGTCATTTTTAGAATCCCTTATTTTAATTCATTAAACATCGTTAATAAATGTTGGGACTATGTATATAGGGATAATTCAATATTCTTTATGAATATAAGCAGAGGAAGTAATAATGATATTGAGTCTAAGTATATTTCATTTTTAGAAGGAAAGAACAATATTACTAATAAAAATGAATCTGTTATCACTAAAACCTATAAGGAAGTTGGAGACTTTAAAAGGGAGTTAGAAGATAAGAAAATAATAACATTTTGTAAAGATAGCTTAAGTGCTTGTATGAATAAAGAAGATCTTTCTAATAAGCATTGTTTCCAAACGGATATAGGTAGGTTTTTATTTAACCTTTATTCAGTAGAGATATTTGAGAATGATGTAAAAATAGACTTTAGAATATATAGGGAATTGATTACTTCTGGGTGGATGGAATTTAAGAACTGGAATGGAGTAAAGCTTAGAGAATACTTATTTAAAAATGAGTCTTATTTTGACAGTGTTAAAACATTAAATGAAATAATAGATAGAATTAATAAACTTAAAGATTTAGAAGTTATAAATGAAATTTTTGAGGATCAGATTAAGACAAGGATAAAAGATAATGATAAGAAAAAATTTTTATCAAATCCTTTTAGAGCATTTGGATATAATAATACAGATCGATATAATATTACATTAAATTATATGTTAGAAGTTACATTAAAATTAAAGAGATTTATTTTGAAAGCTCTTTCAAGTGAAAATGAATTAATAGATGTAAAAGAACATTTTGAATTATTAAAAATAGAATTTACAAATAAATATATAATTCAATGTAATAATAATGGTTCGAATATTCAAAAGCTTGTTACTAGAAAAATATGGGGAATTCTCAATAATCCAGATGAATTTGGAGACAAGCTTCACAGGGAAGAGTTGAAAGACTTATTTAATATTCTTTTAAAAATAAATATTGATGACAAAAAGGAAGAAGAAAATAAAATTGAGGATAACGATTTATCCATTGATCATTTGGAGGGGGTTATATTAAGAGAAAAAATGACTATGGATAAAGGAAAAGAAGTTATTTACATGGCAGATTTATCAATTAAAGCTTATGAACAATATGTAAATAATAAATATAACTCAGAGAAGATATTAAATTATAATGATTTTGAAGATATAGTTTCTTCATCTTTAATTGGAAAACATAAAGAAATAGTTATGAAAGCTTTAGAATTTCAAAGAAGGAGTATAAAAGCTTCTGAGGCATATATAAAGTTTGCATTTGCTAATTTGTTTATAAATTTTCAGGGAGAAAAAGTCTTTAGTTGGATTTCACAATTGAGAAAAAATGATGGTAAATCAATAATCTTAAAGCAAATAGAGACAATATATGGCAATGAAAATATAATTATTGAGCATGGACTAGATTATGAAGATGTAACAAATGAAGAAGATATAAAAGCAGAGTGCATATGTTATGATTCAGATGAATTAGAAAAAGGATATGAAAAATATTGTGAAGTTGAATATAGAAATTTAGATTTTTGTGATATAAAATTTTTTTACACATCAGTATTAAATTCACATCCAATGTATTATTCTGATTTTCATCAAAAATTAGTATTTTCAGGAATTATATCAATACTAAAAAATAGTATAGAAGACAGTTATAAAAATATAGCAACATATTTATTTCCTATATTTCCTCAATGGGAGCAAGTTGTTAAATATAATATATTAACATGTGAATATGGGAGAAAGAATATGAGAGATTATAAATATTTCGATGGAATAAATTACCCTAAAAATATTGATGTAATGTATTTGTTAAAGAGCAAATATATTGTAGGTGAAAATTGGAAAATTAAGAATAGATATAATAAAGGAAATTTTAGAGCAGAAAACTACTATAAAGAATTTATAAAAGGATACTTAGAAGATGAAAATCTAAACAATGGATCGCACTGTTCAATGTGCCCTCATATTTATATATGTGGAAGGGGGGAATTTTCAATTGACAATAAGTAACAATGGGATGTTGTTTTTTAGAAATTTATCTAAAGCATGGCAAAATTATAAAGATTATAATTATTTAGAAGGGATAAAATTATCACCTGATCAAGTTAGCATAATTGAACATGAAGAAGATCAATTATTAATAGAGGGGTATGCAGGTACAGGTAAGAGTGTAACTTTACTATATAAATTTATTAATATCTTAATAAGAGAAGAAGGGAAAAGAGTGCTATTTGTAACTTTTAATAATACTCTTATAGCTGATACGAAAAAAAGGTTAGAATCAGCGAAAGATTATATAGATAATAAAGATAAACATTATATTCGAATTTTAACTTTTCACGAGATGGCTTCAGAGATTTTAAATCAGAAAAAAATAATAGATAATGGAATTGGTAAAGTTACGTCAGAAAAAATTAAAGAGTATAGGAATACTTCAATTAGGAGAATTGCAGCGATTGTTTCTAAATATACAGAAGTTGATAGTGAAATTTATAAAGAGTTACCTAAAGAAGAAAGATTATATAAGACTCATGATTATAATTTTATTACAGATGAGATTACATGGATAAAAGCTATGGGATTTATTAAAAAAGAAAAATACTTAGAAACAGATAGAGTTGGTAGAAGTAAGAGTATAAGATTAACAAGAGCACAAAGGAATACAATATTTAAAATATATGAAGAGTATAAAGAAGAATTAAATAGTAAATATCACAATTATTTAGATCTAGAAGACTATGCTTTATTCATAATAGAAAATTCATATTTACTTGAGGATGTAAAATTTGATTATATATTTGTGGACGAAGTTCAAGATCTTGATCCTATGCAAATAAAAGCTCTTTGTATGCTAACTGGTAAATCAATAGTATTATCTGGAGATGCCAAGCAAAGAATATATAAGAAAAGTCCGATTAAATATGAAGATATTGGTTTAAGAGTACGGGAAAAAGGTAAGAGAAAATTGTTAAATAAAAATTATAGATCTACTGCTGAAATAGTAAGATTGGCTAACTCTTTGCAATTTATGGATAATCAAGATAAATTAGTTGAGAAACAGTTTGAAAGAACAGGAAATAAGCCGGTTATTTATATGAGTAGAGATAGTAAAAGAGCCATAAAATATATCAGTAATGAAATAAAACAAATTTATAATGAAGATGAATATAAAACGATAGCAATCATACATAGGGAGGAAATAAAACCTAAGTCAAATTATAAAAGTGAATTTAGGAGACTTCTAGAATTAGAATTAATGTTAAAGTTTACAGATATTAATACTTATGGTAAAAAATTTGAATATAAAAAAAGTAAGCAACTGTTTTATACAAATGCTTATGATATAAAGGGATTAGAGTTTGATATAGTATTTATTATAGATTTTAATTCTAATTACTATCCTGATAATAAAGAAATATTAAAGTTAAAATTAGAGAATGATGGTAAGGATAAGACATTGATAAATGAAGATATATTGGAGTTTATTAACAGAGAAAAGAAACTATTATATGTAGCCATGACAAGAGCAAAAGAAAGACTTTATTTAATATCAAATGGATGTAAGGATGAAGGTAGTATATCTAATTTTATTTTTGATTTTGACCCAAAGTGCTATCAAGCTAATTTTAGGAAAAAAGAAGTTGAGAAATATAAGACTATTTATAAAATGTACATGAATACTTTATTAGGTAATAAGAATTCTGATAAACAAGAAATTGATTTAATAAAAGATATTATTTTTAATGATGAAGAAATAGGAACAGAAATAAAGTATAATGCTTAATTAACGTAAGTTTGAATGAAATATAGGCTCGACACTAAAAATTGTGCTTAATAATTGATTACTATAATTTAACATAAGAAATCATCTATAATTCTTTATTCTGTAAGTGATAACAATACAGATAAAAGCCATGTTTTGACAGGCTAACCTGTCAAGATCACATTTTGGTATTGGGACAAATTTTATATGATAAATTATTCTTTAAATCTTCTTTTAGTTTAACTTCTTCAAAGTGAGAAGAGTTTATTATGATAATTGTAGTAAATTATTGAATAAATTTGAGAGATATCGTCATAAATTTATATCATTTTAAAAAGTTTTTTTATGTTTCATAACGTATAAATATACTGAAAAAACTTACCAAAAGAGACAAACATAATATTTTCTTATATAAATTAATTTACACATGAAACTTAATAACTGGAGTTAATGATATGTCTTATAAAAATATTTTAATAGGAAGTTATTTATTATGTAATTTTTATTTAAACTTAATTTTTTATACCTTTCAAAATTTCTGTTAAAACATATTGAACAGTTTATAAAAGGATTTATACAAAAAAGTTATAAGGGAACAGTAGGTAATCTTAGATTAAATACATACTGTAAAAAATTTCTATATAAAAGTTATCAACTATAGTTAATAAATAAAATTTTAAAACAACTTTAAAAACTAAAGGAAGCTAAACAAAGTCTAATAAGTGAAACAGTAACAGGGAAAATGGGAATTTTAGAGAACTAAGGTTATAGGGAGGATGTTGAATAAGAGTATTATTTTGTAATATTGCGTGGATGAAATATTATACTGGCATAACAGATGATGATACGCCAGTAAATGGCGGATCTTGGGTTGATAAAAATAAAGATGCGGCGGAATGTTTTAACTTTACCTTATACGATGATGATAGATATCATGGATATGTATCAACAAAGTCTAGCAGAGGAAA
Organism: Clostridium faecium; assembly: GCF_014836835.1. Taxonomy (GTDB): domain Bacteria; phylum Bacillota; class Clostridia; order Clostridiales; family Clostridiaceae; genus Clostridium_J; species Clostridium_J faecium. The sequence continues at coordinate 64,358 of NZ_JACSQB010000052.1, forward strand.
TGCTAATCAACTCCATATTGAAAAGTTAGAAGGTGTTATAAAAGAAAATGATGAAACAGATAATGTTCTTGTAATATGGGGTGCTAAGATCCTACAAGAGGTAAAAGTTATATTGTAGGTTGGTACAAAGATGCTACCGTTACACGATATTACTATGAAGATGGAAATGGATGGACTAAAAATATATATGCAGAATCAAAGAATTGCGTGTTATTATCTATAGTTGAAAGACATAAAGTAGTACCAAGAGCCGGTAAGGATGGTTATTCATATGGAATGGGTCAAGCTAATATTTGGTTTGGGAAAAAAGACGATGAAAAAGCTAACTTATATATTAAAAATATAATTGAGTATGTTAATTCCTATGATGGAGGAAACTTAGCTTTGGTTAATAATTAAAATAACATTCTTAAGAATGAAAGGACAAGAATAGGGGAAACATTGTCAATGAACTAAAAATTTTGGGCAATGTGATATTGAAATAGTTGTTAGAGGTGCATATGAAAATATAAGTGAGAACAAATAATTAATCATTGCTACACATTTACAAAATATTATTGGCGATATTAAATCAAAATGATTACATGTTAAAAAAGAGGGGATTAAGTTTCTTGATAACAGTGAGTTAAAAACTTATATATAAATAATATGTAAATATTGTATAATTAAATAAGGTGGTGAGTAATATGAAGGAAAAAAATTATAATATTGAAGATATAGAAAAGCAAGATGAAAATATAACAGAACAAAAGGATTATAGTTTTATAGCTAATACAAATGTAACTCAATATAAATCAGATTTAGCATTTAAGACTTTGATTGATGGTTTTGATGATTTGTTGTATGTAATACCAAAATATCAAAGAAAATATATTTGGTCAAAAGAACAAGTTGAGAATTTAGCAATTTCTCTTATAAGGGGGTTACCTATACCACCCATATATGTATATCGTAATGAGAAAAAGCAGATGGAAATACTTGATGGACAACAGAGAATATTAAGTTTATTTTTATATTATAAAGGAAAGTATATTAAAAATAGTGGAAATACTCAAGTGGAACTACAAAGGTTAATGTCTGATGATAGATTAAATAGATCAGAAATAAGTTTTGAAAAATTATTAGAAGCTGAATATCCTTTAAAAGACGTTACCTATGAAATGAAGTATCGAGAAAATGACAATGAAAAGATAATTGATATAACATATGATAGGTTACCGAAAGAAATAAGAAGAACTGTTGATTTTACTACTATTTCTGTTATAGAAATAAAAGTTGATTCTGAAAACCAAAGAAATAGAATACTATATAAAGTTTTTGAAAATTTGAATAGTGGTGGAACAGAACTTAAAAATCAAGAATTAAGAAATGGTGTATATCAATGTAATTTCTATGATATGTTGCATGAAATTAATAATACTAATGAAAAGTGGAGAAAAATCTATGGGGAAAAACATAAACATAGTAGAGATGTTGAATTATTGCTTAGATTTGCAGCAATTCAGTATTATACAAATTTGGAACATAGTGTTATTAATTTATATAACTATGAAAATTCTTATCCAAAATTATTGAATGATTTTTCAGATGAAGCAATACATTTTGATGAAGCTACAATAGATATGTATAGAAAAAATATAGAGAGATTTATAGAAAAAATGGAGGTGGGGGACAGAATCCCAAATTTATTACTAGAAAGCTTATATCTTGCAAGTATTTATATAGGTGGAGACTATATCATAGAAAATGATTTTGCAAAAGCATTAGGAAAGAATGCTTCTTATGAAAAGTATATTAAGAGTTCTTCATCAAGTAAATCAAAGGTAGAAGGGAGGTTAAATTATGTATATAAACAGTTATCAAACTATGTTAACAGAAATAAAGAATAAAATATTAAATAAAGAACTTAAACATAGAAATACAATAATAGTTGGTGATAATTCAAGTGGTAAGTCAGAAATTTTAAGACAAATACTTATAAAGCAACAAAATGGGTATTATTTTATAGATTCTGTTAACAGAAGTTTTAATTATGAAAAAGTAAGTAAGTCAGAAGATCTATTTGAAACTTACAAGTCTGTGGTTAAATATAGATTAAGCGAAAATAATTTTAACTTAGTAGATACCTTTGATTTGCACAGTACGGGATTAGATGTTATAGAGAAGATATATTTTAACTATAATGAAGAGTTAAAAGCAATGTTAAAAAGCTTTTTAAATATAGATTTTAGAATAGATATAATAGTTGATGAAGTGTTAGGAAAAAAGAAAGTTTTAAATATAGATAATAACATAGAGAAGCTATCGACTGGTTATCAAGCAATAATAAGATTGTTCTTAGAGTTAATTTATTTTAAGCATTCTTTAGAAAAAAATATAACTAATCCAGTAGTAGTTATTGATGAAATAAATGAATTTTTATCTACAAAAAATGAAGAAAGAATATTACCATATCTTATTAAAATATTTGAAAATATGAATTTTATAGTTACAACGCATTCAGCAGATGTAGTAGCAAGTTCGATTGATTGCAATATTATTGTGATAAGTGGTAGTAATTATGAATGTTTAGATGGAAATGATTTTTCAAGTGTTACTGATGTAAGAGAAATATTTGAAAAAATTTATGAATTAAGTAGTGATAATAAAACAAATAGTATTGAAATAACTTTAAGAAATTTATTGAATTGTAAAATTAGTGAAACATGGACTGAAGTTGAAGAGAAGAGATTAAAGGATATTGATGAGTTAGTTTTGACCAATTCACAAAAGTTTATTTTGAATCAAATAAAGAGTTGGTGATATTATGACAAGTGATGTTTTTTTATTAGATATGTCTAATTTTATTCCTCAATATAAAAAAGATACAATATATTCATATGAAGGTAGTGGAAAAGATAATTTAAAAGAAGTTCTTACAGAAGCATCCAAAGGATATTGTATGTATTGCTACACAAAAATTTTAGTAGATAGAAAAAATTTTGGAGTATTAGAACATTCTATAGAAAAATTTAATTGTAATAAACTAAAAAATTGTCCTAGTAATATTTCCATAGCTTGTTCAAAGTGTAATGGATCATTTAAGAAAAAAGGGGAAAAAATTAGAGCATTAACATTTGAAGAAGTAGCGAAATTTGAAATGTTTTCAGAATGCGCAGAAACATGTATAGAGAGTTGTAGAAAGTATGATGATATTAGGAGAAGTATATATCAAAAGAAGGTGGACAAATAATATTACAGCCATTTGGAATTAAAAATAAAGTTACAGGAAAGTATTATTTAATACAGTATGATTTATTAAATCAAAAATTTATACCAAGTACTAAATACGATTATAATGATAAAGAAAAAAAGTTTATAGAAAGTCACATAAATAGATTTAATTTAAATGATTCTAAATACAGAACAAGGGAATTTTCTAAATTTCTTGAAGATGTAATTGAGTATAAAGCAATTCCTAAAAAAGATAGATATTGTAATTTAGTTGTAGACTTATTTATTGAAAAAATAAAAGAGTTTTCTAAAGAAAAATCAATTAAATTATGTGAATTAATATATACTCAAATGC
>NZ_JACSQB010000018.1 GCF_014836835.1 Clostridium faecium
TCATATTAAAGAAGAAGATGAGTAAAAGCTACATTCTTAAATGATCAAAAAGTTACATTTTAATATTGACATTTATAGCTCTATTTAAATAGTTATAAAGTGATTATTTTGCGTCATAAAGGAGTGAGATAGATGTTTACAGTACCTAGAAATAAAATAAATTATTTGAAGGAAAATGGTGTATATGACTATTTTATTGATATGGAGGAAACAGGAAATCTGAAAAATGATAATAAAGAGGAGATTTATCAATATTTTCTTGCTAATGCTATAGAACATATGACAGATGAGGAACATTCAAAATTTATAGATAGACTTATAGAAACGCTAGAAACAAAAAATCGAGTATGTAGTGAATTACAATTAAAAGAACATTTAATAGATGGTTTATGTGAACGTTGTTTTGATGATTATACTGAAGAATGTAAAGGACATGATTAATTTATAATTCAAAAATAAAGTGATTTAATCCATATAAAATGGGGGATATAAATGAATAAATTTGAAATTACAACTGGTGAACAAGTAATGAACGCATAAAAAGTACAGAAGTATGAGAAAGTAAAGTTCAAATTTAAATTAAATAATTATACAAAATACTATGTAATATAGTGTCTTTAAGACACTATTTATTTTTTTCTCGATATTAAATAGATATATACTATTAAACTTATTTTAATGTAGATATTAATATCCATATTAAAAGTAATATTTATATTAATCATATGACCACCCCCATATTAGTGATAATACAAAAATAGAAGATGATTTATAGTAAAATCAAGTATTTTTATTAACTTATACAATTTATATATGAAATCAGTTAAATAAAAGTAGAATAGGGGAATAAACTATGAAGATTTTAAGAGTATGTGATGTAGGTGGTTCAAAGACTATGCAAGGCAATTATAGTGAATCGTGGTGGATTTGTAGTAATAGAAAGTGTAAAAAAAATAATTCAAATTGGAGTTTCGAAGAAACTTTTGCTCAATACAAAGAAGAGTTTAATAAATTAGATAATAGAATTAAAGAATTAAGCAGAACAAAAGTAGCTGATTATTATGTTGAAATAGAGTTACATGAATTTCGTTGGATAGGTGATGGTTCAGGAAATATTAAAGTTAAAAACAACAGTTCAATTAATTTAATAAAGTTCTATTTTGATAAAGATAAGGTTGAGTATATTACAGATGATATAGCATTGTTAAAAAGTTTAAGTAAAATAGAATTTGATTTAAGGTTGAAAGAAATGTGGAAACTAATGAGAAAGCGTAATTCTATCCTAAACATTATTAAATAGTAAGTTTAAAATATAAATATTATGCAATATGAAGATATGTAGGAATCGAACCTTTAAAAATATAAAATTAATAAGGAGAATAAAATTGAAGAATAAATTATTAGAGAATAGATTTATATACATAGGTATGGATATAAATACAGAACCAATAATTACGAAGAATTTCAAGAAGTCAAGCTGTAATTATATTATACTAGCAGAATTAGGAGAAGGAATGAAAATTAATATTAAAAAGAAACTATAGAAAGTAAATTACTATAACTATATAAAGAATGGGGGTATATGTCTATTTGAGTATATCTTATTGTGGACTAAATTGTTTAAAATGTGATATTTACAAATTCAAATTATGTAGAGGATGTAAAATAAAGAAAAAAGATTGGGGATGTTCAATAAGAAAATGTTGTAAAGAAAAAAATATGACAGATTGCTATGAATGCAAGATAATTAATTGCAAGAATTACAAAAAAATAATATATAAATTATCTCGGCCTTTTATGCAATTTGATTTAGAAAAGAATCGAATGGAAAAATTGAAAGAGAAAGTATTTAAGTAAAATATAGAAATATTAATTTTGGGGGTAAAACAATATGAAATTAATAATAGCAGAAAAACCTAGTTTGGCCATGAATATTGTAAAGGCTTTAAATAGAGAAGAAAATTTTAAGAAAAATGACGGATACTTTGAGGGGAAAAATTATATTGTAAGTTTTGTATTTGGCCATTTATTTAAGCTGTATGACATTGAAGATTATACAGGAGGAGAAAAAGGAAAGTGGAATATAGATATACTTCCCTTTATACCAGAAGAATTTAAATTTAATCTGATAGATGATCCAGGTATAAAAAAACAATATAAGATTTTAAGAGATTTGATAAGCTTAGAGAAAGTAGATGAAATAGTATCCTGTGGTGATGCAGATCGTGAGGGCGAAGTAATTATAAGGCTTATAATAAACAACGCATTTAAAGAAAAGAATATAAATAAGAAAATAACTAGATTATGGTTACCAGAACAAACAGAAAATTCTATAAGAAATGGATTGAAAAATCTAAAATTAATAAAAGAGTATGATAATATTGCTAATGAAGGGTTTGCAAGAACTTACATGGATTGGCTTTTAGGAATAAATTTATCAAGATATATAACTCTTAAAGCTAAGACTAAATTACCAGTTGGAAGAGTGATAATACCTATTGTAAAAGCTGTTTATGATAGAGAAATAAGTATTAAGAATTTTAAGCCAGAAAATTATTATCAAATTGAAAGCAATGAACAAACTAATAATGAAACTATAAAATTAGTTATTAAAGAACCAATTTTTAAGTCAGATGAGTTAAATAAGGCTAAAAGTTTAGCAGAAGAATTAAATAACTCTGAAGCAATCGTAAGTAATATAGAAACTAAAGAAGTAAAAAAGCAGCCAAGCAAATTATTTTCATTGAGTAATTTACAAACATTATTAAGTAAAAAATATAAAATGACTTTTAAAGAGTCGTTAGATACAATTCAAAAGCTTTATGAGAAAGGATATGTAACATATCCTAGAACCAATACCGAATACATGAGCAATGATGAAAAAGACAAGGTTAAGACTGTAATAAATGTTTTATTAAATGAAGGGCATAATATTGAATTTAAGGATAAGAAAACTATATTTGATGATAGTAAGATTGAAAGTCACTCAGCTATAACCCCAACAATAAAATTACCAGGAGAAAATGAACTTTCAGGTAATGAACTATTAATTTATAACACTATTAAAAACAGATTTATATCGAACTTTATAGTTGAGGAAACACTAATAGATAGGACAATAATAACTATTAAAGTAGGAGAGTATAGTTTTGAGCTTAAAGGTGATGTTATAAAACAAGAGGGATTTTTAAAATATGAACCTATGAGTAAAGATAATGATGAAATAACATTACCTAGATTGGCAGTAGGGGATAAAGTAAATATAGATTTTAAAGCTATAGGTAAGAAAACAAAAGCTCCTGGAAAAATGACAACAGAGATGTTAAGTAATTATCTTAAAAATCCTTATAAAAACGAATTAAGTGAAGCTGATGATGATGATTATAAAGCTATGTTAGAAGGTGTTGAGATTGGGACAGAAGCTACTAGAACAGGAATTATTGAAAATGCTAAAAAGTACAATTACATTTCAGAAAATAAAAGCATTTTATCTATAGAGCCATTAGGAATTAAGCTTATAGAAACTCTTAATAAATTAAATGTAAATTTATATAAAGATAAAACTATAGAACTGTCAAAGAGCTTAAAGAAAGTATATAAGAATGAAATAGAAATATCAAAGGCTGTAGAACTAGCTGCAATGGAATTAGAAGAAATAATAAGCAATGGTAAAAATATAGAAATACAAACAGTAAAAATAGAAAAAGAGATTATAGGTAAGTGCCTACGTTGTGGTAAAAATATTTATGAAAATGACAAAAGCTTCTATTGTGAAGGATATAAAGATAATCCTAAATGTACTTTTTCTATTTGGAAAGAAAATAAATTCTTTAAAGACAAAGGAAAGAAGGTAACTAAAACAATGGCCAAAGGATTTCTGCAGGGTAAAGTGGTAAAAGTTAAAGGATTAAAGAAAAAGGATGGTTCAGGAACATATGATGCAAATGTTAGGATGATTGATACAGGAAAATTTGTAAATTTCAATTTAGAATTTAATAAGTAATATTAATTTTAAAAACCTAAATAAGAGGTTTTATTTTTTTGCATAAAATTTGTAAAAAATGAAAATAGGAGTGAGAAGTTTGAATTTAAAACTAAATAAGAAGATTGAATATAATCCTTATTTATTAAGCAAAATTCAACCTGTAGGTGGAATTAGCTTTAAGGATAGAGCAATAATAAAAGGTGATGGATATGAAGCGTGTATTCATATATATGACTATCCTAGATATGTTAATGATTTTTGGTTAGAACAATTATTATCATTTGATGATGTAGTTTCTACCGTTGACATTGAAACAGAAAATAAAAACGTTGCTTTAGAACAAATAAATAAATCTATTTCTGAGCAATTAGCAAGAATAGATGATGTTAAAAATAATATTGATAAGATAGAAGCTTCAACAACAGTAGAAAATCTTAGAGATTTAGTTGAAGAAATAACATCAATGGATGAAGTAGTAAAACTTGTAACTATAAGATACTATGTATCAGGCAGAACAATTGAAGAATTAGATTCAAAAATTAAGTTCATATTAGAAAAGCTAGAAGGACTAGGATATAGGGGAGCTGTTTTATTAAATGAACAAGAATATGAATGGAGATCAATGTTTTTAAATAGTAAGGATCAGAGCTATTTACCTAATAAAAGAAAAGGTAAGCCTATTCCTTCAATGTCACTTGGAGGTGGATACCCATTTCACTTTACAGAGCTTAATGATGAGACTGGAATGTTTTTAGGTACTACAAAAACTGGTGGTAATGTAATATTCGATTTATTTACTAAAGATAGCATTAGGAAGTCATATAATGCTTTAGTTCTTGGACTTATGGGTTCAGGGAAATCTACTTTTCTAAAGAAAATACTTACAAACAATGGTATAGTGGAAAACACCATAAGGATATTGGATATAGCAGGTGAATTTAAAGCACTTGTTAAGGCATTAGGAGGAAAAGTTGTTGCATTAGATGGAAGTGATGGAATAATAAATCCATTACAAATCTATGCTACTGTAATTGATGAAGATAATAATGTAGTGCTTGAAGAACAAAGCTATATGCAGCATTTATCAAAAGTTTCCATGATATATCAATTTTTATCTCCACAATCTACACAACAAGAGCTAAGAGAATTTGAAAAAGTTTTGAGTGAATTTTATAGAGAATATGGAATAGAGAAAGACAGAGCTACAACATATAAGACTGAAGAATATCCGATAATGGAGGAACTTTTAGAATATGCAAAAAATGAGTTATATGAAAATGTTCGAGAAGAAATAATAAGAAAAAACATAACTCAAAGTAGACAAGAGAGGTTAGAAAGCATTATACTAACTCTTGGAGGAATAGTAAGAGATTACGGAAAATTATTTAATGGCCACTCTACTATAAAAGACCTAACAAGTGAACAAATAGTTTCATTTGAAGTTAGAAATCTAGTTCAATTTGACAAGAGAATATTTAATGCACAAACATTTAATATTTTAACAATGCTATGGAATAATGCGTTGGTACAAGGACTGCAAGAAAAGAAAAAGTTTGATGATGGTGAAAAAACAGTCGCTGATGCAAAGAAATATTTACTACTAATAGATGAAGCTCATAAATTTATTAATTCAAACAATATTTTAGCTGTTGACTACCTAATAAGCTTTGAAAGAGAAGCAAGAAAGTATTTTGCAGGACTAATGTTTGCGACTCAAAGTATTAGGGACGTTGTACCTGAGAATTCTAGTAATGAAGCATTAGAAAAAATAAGAACTTTATTTGAATTAACGCAATATAAGTTTATAATGCAGCAAGATAATAATGCTAAAAAATTCTTGTTTGATATATTTGATGGCCAATTAACTGAAAGTGAAATTGAAACAGTTCCATTTATGGAGACAGGTGATTGTATTCTCGCTATTAATGGTGGAAAAAATATAAGATTCCATATAGAAGCTTCAGATGAAGAACTTAAATTATTTAAAGGTGGTGCTTAAAAGTGCATGATAAAATAAGATTATTTTTAAATGAATATAAGTCAAAGGTAATTACTATAGTAATTTTTATATTGGGTTTTTCAATTGGATACGTAACAAATAATTTAACTAAAGATACTAAAAATACGCAAATAGAGCAAACAGTAAATGAAAATATCAATTTAGAAAATAAAGATATAAAAGAAAGTGAAAATACAATAAATAAAGAAGTTGAAAATAATAATATTAAGATAGAAACACCAGTAGAAGATGGATTTAAAACAACAATAGTTGATGGAGAAAGTCAAGATGAATTAATAACAAAAAACTTTTTAGTTCCTGAAAGTGAAAGTAAAATATCTGTTAAAGATAGGCTCGAAGCCAAAAGAGTAGCTGAAAATTTTGTACAAGCAATATCAAGCTTTGATATTGAAAAGCCAAAAGAAACAGTTGAGAAAGCAACAAAATATGTGCATCAAGATAAAGTTAAAGAGATAGAAAGTCAATATATTTTCTTAGGAAAAAATAAAGATATTAAAAAGACAATTATCGAAGATTTATATTCTGAGGAAGAAAGAAATAAAGAAGATAATGATTATTTATACTTTAGAGTGAGTGTAAATTGGAGTGTTATAGATAAGTATAATCAAAAGGTAAACGGTAGCTCTGAAAGCTATATTGTTCAACTTTTAAAAGTAGATGGGCAATATAAAGTATTTCAGTATCACATAGATTAAATAGAAAAAGCTATTTAAATATTAAAATTTGAATAGCTAATATTTTTAACTGGATTAAGAAATTAATCCAGTTTTTTTAATGCAAAAGGTAGATAAAAGGCAGGTTATAGAATGGATAAAGAAAAGGAATTAATAAAAAAAATCATTAAAGGATTAACACTATTAAACTTAGCCTTTATAATTATGTTTATTGTTTTTGTTGGCTCTATAGGTATAATACTTAGTCAAGATAATGGGAATGGTTATATAACAGATATAGGAGCTTTAGGAGTTCCAACAGAATTCGTTCCACACTTTAATGAAGCTTCACGAGTATTTAATATTCCTAATTGGGTTTTAGCAGCAGTAGCAAAACAGGAAAGTAATTTTAACCCTAATACTTCATATGAAGGAGCTTATGGGATAATGCAAATACAAAAAATTGACCCTGGTAGTGAAATAGATTTATGGAGGTATTTAATAGATAATGGATTAGGTAAAATATATAAAAATGCTGGATATAGTTTTTCAAGCTCAGAAGAAATGTGGAGAATTTTTTTAAAAGACCCTAAAGCACAAATTTTTGCAGGAGCTTACGAGATAAGATATTATGCAAATTATGTTCTTTGGAGAAAGAATTATATAAAGGATTTAGATTATAACAGCAATAAAAACATGACTTTAATTAATTGGAAAGCTAAAGAAAATGATAGTAAATTTAAAGATTTACTTAGAAGGATTTTTGCTTGTTATAATGGTGGGCCTTCGTATGGTATGAACGTAGATTTAGATAATGCACAGTTTAATTATCCTAATAAAGTATTTCAATATGCAATGGAATTTAGAAAGAGTGGACTAGCAGCAGGGGATAATAAAACAATAGAAAAGGCTATTGAAGCAGGTATGAAATGGGTAGGAAAATCACCTTATGTATGGGGTGGTGGTAGAACGGAAGAGGATATAAAGGCAGGTAGATTTGATTGTTCTTCATTCGTACATTACTGCTATGCACAAGCAGGAATAAGCCTAGGAGATTATAGTGGTGTAACCACTTTTACACTTATTAATATTGGTGAAAAGATAAAACCTAAAGATATGAAAAGAGGAGATATAATTTTCTTTGACACCTATACAACAAATGGACATGTAGGAATATATCTTGGTGATGGAAAAGTACTTAATGATAACTCTAGCCTTGGAGTTTGGATAGACGATTTAAACGATCCTTATTGGAAAGAAGTATTTAATGGTGAAGTAAGAAGAATAATTAAATCTAAATAAAATTAATTTTAGTATTAATCAAGGGGTGAAAATATGGAAAGTTCACATGACAAAATGGAGATTAAAATAAGTAACATTTCAAAAAGATTAAAGAATAATGTATCAGCATTTTATCATTTTATAGCTTTATTTTTAATTTTAGGACTTACATTTTTCTTAAGTTCTAATAGATTATTTAATAAAAATTTTGACATAATCAGTACAGAACTTAACAAAAAAATAGTCACTAGTAATATGTCAATAGAATTAAAGAGTAGAGAATTTAATCCCAACAATGGGTTAATCAAGTTTAATTTTAAAATAAATAGACAGGGTATTCAACATACTCCTATAAAAGCTGAAATTATAGAAAGGTCAAATCTTCAAAATAAGATAGAAACTAATTTAGTTAAATTATCAGAAGAAGATTATGTGATTTACGCTAATTTACCTGAAAAATGGTCAGTAATTTCTTTAAATATTATAGAAGAAAATGAAGTTAATAAATCAAATAAATTTTACTCTGATATACGAGATATAAAAATAAATAATCAATTAGTTGAAAAGAACAAGAAAGATTTAAAAATAGAAATAACTGATGATGAGATAAAAGATATTAGTAAAGAAATAGATGAAATTAATTTAGAAATAGAAAATAAAAATTCAGATATACGTGCTTTAGAAGATAAAAACAAATCTCTTGAAGAAGATAAAAAGTATCAAACTGAAAATGAAAAAGTGAAAACAAATGCAGAAATTCAAAGTTCTAAAGGTACAATAGAAAATACCAAATTAGAAATTGAAAGAATGAATAAAAATAAATTAGAGTTGCAAGAAAAAATCAAAAAGTTAAAAGAAAAGAAAGCTGATCTAAGTAAATCAATAAAATAAAAGTAAGTAAAATATGTATAAAAGGTGTGCAAACGGTGTGCAAATGATGTGCGAAACCTGTATTTTTGGGAATTTTTTTGTACCCTTGAAAACACTAGGCTTTGCCTAGTCCACCAAAGTTTTTGGGGGCAGTTTTCCCTTATGCTCTTAATTAATTTAAGGGCGGTAGATTACCAGCTATTAAATTAATTAATTCAGATTAGCCTTTGGTAACCTTTTTAAAAGGTTATGGGTGAAACGAAGTGAGGGTGAAATCCTCGCAATAAAGGAGGATATTAGATAATATGGAGATTAAAATAAGAGGTTTATCAAAAGAAACAGTAGCTAAAATTGATGAATTAGCTAAACAAAAAGGTTTAAGTAGAAATGAATATTTAAAAGGTCACTTAGAAACATTTTCTAATTCAAATAAACTTTTAGAAGTGGAAAGTAGATATTCAATATTAATGCAAAAAACACTTAAAGTATTAAATTATAATACTTTAGCATTAAATAAATTTCTTCAAACAAATCTTATTGATTTAGAAGAGGTAGCAAAAAAGAATTATAAAGAAAATATTTAAGAGGTGATTATATGACTAAAAAAAGAAAGCATTATATGTTATCAAAGGACAGTATTAAATATATAGATGAAGTTCAAAAAAATAATAATTTAAATTACAAGAGTGAAGCATTGGAATTAATTATTAGAGAACATAAAAAAAATTCAGATATGAGAACTGAACATATGATTAAACTTATAGGAGAAAAAGTTGCCGAAAGAATAAAGATAGATCTATTAGGAATTAAAAAAGCAACTAATTCATCAGATAAAAATTCTCAAATTATTTTAGAAATGTTAAATGGAATGTTCTTTAAAGAACAATATGGGAAAATAGTTACTACAGCAGAAAATGAAGCACAAGGTTTAATAATGGCAACTGAAGCGGTTGAAGAAAGAATGATTAATAAAAGAGTTAGGAAATTAGATAGTGAGTTCTAAGGTGATTAAATGAGTGTCGGAGTTATTCATAAGGTTAAATTTGTTTCAAGTAAAAATAAAAAATTTAGTAATTATATAAGTTATATTGACAGGGATGAAGCAACTAGAAATTATAGATTCGAAGAATTTTCTTTATACAATGATTATATGGGAAATCCTCAAAAGTCAGGTTCATTATTTACTTGTAGAAAAGATTCTTTAAATAAAGAAGAAGCCGAAGAACTTAAAAAATTATTTTCAAAAGCACAAAAAAATAAAAGCCTAATGTGGCAAGATGTGTTTAGTTTTGATAATGAATGGCTCGAAAAACAAGGGATATATGATAAAAAAACGCATACTGTAGATGAAGAAAGAATAAGGTCAGCAGTAAGAAATTCTATGAATGAATTAATGAAAAGAGAAAATCTAAATGAACTTATATGGAGTGCTTCATTGCATTATAATACGGATAACATACATGTGCATATCGCAAGTGTAGAGCTTCAGCCTAGTAGAGAACGTGGTAAAAGAAAACCTAAAACATTAATTAATATGAAAAGTAAGTTTGTTAATAATCTTATAGATAGACAAGCTGAATATAACCAAATTAATGAGATTATAAGAACTAATATTATAGAAAGCAAAAAGAACTTTCATTTTTCTAAAGATAAAGAAATGAAAAGATTAGTACAAGAAGTAATAAAAAAGTTGCCTGAAGATAAAAGTCAATGGAGATATAATTATAATTCTCTTCATGAGGTAAGACCAATATTAGATGAGATAACAAAATACTATATAGATAATTATAAAAAAGAAGATTATAAAGAGTTAATAAAAAAATTAGATAAAGAAGAATTAATTCTAAAAGAAACGTATGGAGAAGGAGAAAGTTTTAGATATAAAGATTATAAGAAAAATAAAATTAATGACTTATATACTAGAATGGGTAATAGTGTTTTAACGGAAATTAGAGATTATGTTAAGGCACAAGAACAATTAATTAGATTAGAAAAAATAAAAAGCTATAATTCAAGTTCAAATTTAGGAGGTTTAAATATTGTAATTACATCTAAGGATATAAATAGAATTAAAAATTCTATGGGAAATGATTTAGAAAATATGAAAAACCAAAGAGCTTACGAAAGGATTCAATTTGAAATTGAGAATGAAATAAGTTAATAAAACAAGTATAAAATACTTGTTTAAAATAAAATTTAAGAAATAGGGAGGAAATTTTTTTATGGACATTTTTGAGAATATGGCAATAGTTAAAAAAGTTATTGACGACAAAAGTATTAGCGTAATTGTTATAGGAGAGGAGGGTGAAAAAATACTAACAGCAAGTAAATTTTATATTGAGGGATTAAAAGAGATAATTGAAAAAGAAGAAATTGTAATGACTAATTTTAATCCTGAAACAAATGAAGTTATAGAAGAAGGTGAAGAATAATGAATAAAAAAACTAAGGGAGAGTACACTAAAAAAACCTTAGATGAAAAAAAAGCTGAAGTTGAGGAATTAATATCTAAGGCAGAAAAAAGGATAGAAAGTTATTTTAATTCGCCTGAAAGTATAAAAGAATATCTTTCTTTCATGTCTAAATTTTATAATTACAGTTACAATAATTGTGTTCTAATTGATTCGCAATTTCCAGGAGCAATAGCGGTTGGTTCATTCAAATTTTGGGATGAAAAAAACTTTAAGATAAATAAAGGTGAAAAAGGGATCGCTATATTAGTTCCATTCAAAGGAAAAGATAAATTTTTAAATGAATATGATGAGTGGATAAATATAGATAAAGCTTCAAAGAAAGAAAAAGAAAAAATTATTAAAGGAGAATTAGAAATAAAGAAAGGAAGAACATATTTTGGTAGAGGATATGTATTTGACATATCACAAACTAATGCAAAAGTTTCTGATATACCTAAAATATTTCCGAATAGATGGCTTGATGGAGAAGTAAAGGACTATGATATTTTATATAAGGGTATGGAGAAAATAGCTAAAAGTATAGGTGTAAAAATAGTAGAACCTAAACGTGAGCTTGGATCTATTAAAGGAGTTAGTTATGTATTTGAAAAAGAAGTAGCATTGAATCCTAGAAATACACAACTTCAGAATGTTAAAACTTTACTTCATGAGTTAACACATGCTAAACTTCATACATCAGAAAATTTTGGTGAACATTTGGAACATGAAAGAGAGTTTCAAGCTGAATTAACAGCGTATACTGTTTGTTCTTACTTTGGAATAGATACAAGTGAATACTCTCTTAAATATTTAAAAACATGGACTGATGGAAAGGATTTAAGAGATAAAAAGAAGCTACTAGAAGAAATTCATGAAACTGCAACTGAATATATAGAAATATTAGAAGATACTTTAATAAAAGAAACATCTATCTCAAAAGAAAGTGAGGAAGATGTTTTTTTAAATTTAGAAGATAAGGTCAAAGATGGTATGTATATTTATTATAATGAAGCTCCAGAGGAAGCTATAAAGGTTTATTCTATAAGTGATATAAAAGAACATATAGCTTCTTATATGGAGCCATTCTTTGGGGATGTAGAAGATGAAACTAAAGACTGGGATAAGGAAGTTGAGAAATGGGACATGGAAGATATAAGAGACTGGTTTATTGGAAATGAAATTGTACTATCTAAAGAATCACCTCAAGAATTAATAGAAAACAATTATAAAAAGGAAGGAGAAAATAAAATGTTAAAACCTAAAAAAGATGAAAAAGAGTTAAGAAAAATGATTAGAGAGCATGAAGAATGGCTTAATACAAAAGGAGTAAAGGGTAAAAGATTAGATTTAGAAAATGAAAATTTACAAGGATTAAAATTTTTAAATTTAGATTTAAGAAGTGCAAATTTCAAAGGTGCAGATTTAACTGATTGTATTATATATGCAGATTTAAGAGAAGCTGATTTAACTGGTACTAAAATTAAAAATACTAATTTTATTGGATCTAATTTAAATAAAACTACCATAGAAGCGGATAAATTAAATCTAATAGAGCATCAAATAAAATTTGAAGAAGATAAACATAAAAGTGGATTAAAGTCACTAAAAACTTCAAAAACAAAACAAAACGATATATCAAAATAGATTATATAGAGAAATTATATAGTCTATTTTTTTATAAAAAAATAGATAGGAGTGTGAAAAATGGCTGAATTAGCAGTTAATAAAGAAAGAGTAGAAGGAAAGCAAATTAATGATGAAGAAAACTTAATATCTGAAAAGACATCACAAGATAAGCGTAAAAGTCTAAAGTATAAAGTTCTTACTGCAAGTGAAGTAGAAAAGTTAATTGAAGAGAACAAACAGAAACCTATGGATAAGAGTAAACCATCTATATTTGAGCGATTTAAAGAAGCTATATTTACGAAAGTTTTTAGAGCTAAAGCAGAGCAATATAAAAAACTAGAAGAAAGATTAAAGGAACAAGAAAAAATAGAATTAAAGAAAATCATAGATATGCAAAGAGAAGAATTAAAAGAGCTGCGAAAAGAGTTAAGTAGCAAAGATAATTCACAAAAAAATATAAAGGAAAAAGAAACATTAAAGAAAGATAATTCTAAAGATTTAATTAAAAAATCTGCAAAGGAAATTAAAAGTATGGTTCTGGAGCATAAAGAATGGATTGAGAGCAAAGGGAAAAGAGGTAAAAAACTAAACTTAGAAAATGTAGATTTGCAAGGGAAAAAACTTTTAAATGTAGATTTAAGAGAAGCTAATTTTAAAAATGCTAACTTGAATAATTGCACTATATATGCAGATTTAAGAGGGGCTGACTTAACAGGTGTTAAACTAAATGATAAAACTAACTTTATAGGATCAAATTTAAACAGTATTACTATAGAAAATGAAAAAAGAAATATTATAAAAGATAAACTAGATAAAAGTATTGATAAACATAGAGTTGCTTTAAAAGAGCTAAAAACAAATAAGAAAGAGCAAAATTACGAAAAGTAAATAATATCTCCTTGATTTTCCTTGACAATTTAACAATAAATTTTATAATTAAATTATCAAAGTAAAATCAAGGAGTAATTTTTATGGAAGAATTATTATTTAAGGCAACTGTAACAGGGAAAAGACAAATTACAATACCTAGAAGGATTTGCCAGTTACTTAACATTCAAACAGGTAAACAAGTTATCTTCAGGCAGCAGGATAATAAGATATTATTTGAAGTTGATGAAGAATATGAACCTTGTTTTGCTTGCAAAGGAGTTAAAGTTATAAATAATAGATCATGTTTTATTTGTAATGGAGTAGGAACTTTAAACAAAGAAATGTACTCAGATATATATAAATTAATAGGCTTTATTAGCCTAAATTCTAATAAATTTAATATTGATCTAAAATTTATATCTCAAGATAAAACTAGTCCTAAAATAAATTTAATAAGCGAAGTTTATAAAAAAGAAACTTTAGAAGAAATTGAAAATAAAATTCAGCAAATGATAAAAGAGCAATTCAAATAGAGCATTGTAAATTTAAATGTTGCAGTTGCAATTATTTAAAGTGAGGTTATGCAACATGGGAAGATTTACAGAGGTTAAGAAAATTTATAAGACGGCCACAAAGTTTATAACATCTAATGAAATCGAATGGAGAGATTATTTAAACTTTGCTGCTAATATATATAAGTATAACTTTGATAATTCACTACTTATATATGCACAAAGGCCAACAGCAACAATGGTAGCTGATTTTAATATTTGGAATGAAAAAGTAGGAAGGCGTATAAATCCAGGGACTAGAAGTATAGCTGTTTTTGATACAAATGATTCAAATTTAAAACTAAATTATTTATTTGACATTAAAGACACTAATGGCCCTGAAGGTACAATTCCTAAGTTATGGAGTTTAAATGACGAACTAGAAAATAAGCTAATAGATAAGTTTAATAAAGAATATAATGCTAACTTTGACAGTATACCAGGCTTAATATCATATATAAGTGAAATTAAATTCAATGAGCTTTTAGACAATAATAAACTTGAAAATGCAAAGCCTGAATTTATAGCAAAATT
The DNA here is from genome assembly GCF_014836835.1 of Clostridium faecium. Lineage (GTDB taxonomy): Bacteria > Bacillota > Clostridia > Clostridiales > Clostridiaceae > Clostridium_J > Clostridium_J faecium. The sequence continues at coordinate 14,843 of NZ_JACSQB010000018.1, forward strand.
CACACAAACAGCTATTGAAAGCATTGAATTTATGATAGCTGCAAGATGTGGAATAGCTATGCCGACTGATAATAAATTTAAGTTTATTAATGAATTTAACACCCTACCATTAACCTGTCAGCTTGGAAATATTGTCTGTAACGCATCAAAAGATGCCTTAAAAGAAATAGAAAAAGAAATCAAGGAAATTGAAAGGGAGAGAGATAAAAATGATAAAAGCAATGGAATTGAATTACATAGAAAAAGACGGAATATTATATCCCCAAATCCAAATATCAGAAGAACAAAAATTGGACAATACAGACCTAGGGAAGTATGGTCGAATGGCAATGAGGTATCTAAAGGAGAACCATCCGAACAGATACAGTTTATTATTGATGGAGGGGAAATTAACGGATACAATGTTGAAAGTAAACGAGGAAGCATACAACAAAATGGATCTACTAATGGAGCAGATGTTGAAGGAAGATCCAATAACAAATCCGATGAACACAATGGAAACATACAAGAAAAAAGAGCAAAAGAAAATGGTAGCAGAAGAAATAATACTAAAGGAAATAGTATTGAAAGTGAGATAAAATATCCATATGGAGAGATACTTAGTGGTAAAAGAAGTGGTTTTTTAATTGGCTATAAAAATTCATTAGACGAAATAAATAAAAGAATAAAATTAGACGAATGGACTATGTCAAAATTTGTAGAGCCTATAGATGTAGGCATAAGGCTACATTTATCTAAGGATAATCAAATAGATTATAAATATCAAATGGGTAATGAGGTAGCTAAAAATTTAGTAGAACATATGTATCTGTTTGGCAATTTTGGTTTAGAAGAGTTAAAACAGCTATTCCCATATTCTAAGGAAGATATAAAAAATTTAATTGAAAAACGAAAAAATGTTGAGTTAATAGAGCCACAGGATGATGGCTCTATTTTTGTAGGTAATTATAAATCTAATGAAAATGAAGAAATGGGCGGATTAAAGACTAAATTTAAAAATAATATTGAAGCTATAAAAACACTTAAAGCAGTTGAAAGTGAAAATAGAAATGCAACAAAACAGGAACAAGAAATTTTAGCTAAATATGTTGGGTGGGGAGGGATGCCACAAGTTTTTGATGAAACATCTAGTTGGGCCAATGAGTATTCTCAATTAAAGTCTATTTTAACTGAAGAAGAATATATAAGTGCAAGAGCTTCAACTCCTAATGCCCACTATACATCTAAAGTAGTCATAGACTCTATTTATAAAGCTTTAGATAAATTCGGTTTTAAAGAAGGAAATATATTAGAGCCATCTATGGGGATTGGTAATTTCTTTTCAAGGTTACCTGAAAATATGAAAAACTCTAAGTTATATGGTGTTGAATTAGATGATATATCAGGAAGAATAGCTAAAAAACTTTATCCTGATGCAGAGATTAAAATATCAGGATTTGAAGAAACGAATTACCCTAATAATTATTTTGATGTGGCTATAGGTAACGTTCCATTTGGTGATTATAAAGTGTACGATAAAGAGTATAATAAACATAATTTTCTTATACATGATTATTTCTTTGCAAAAACTTTAGACAAAGTAAGACCAAATGGTATTGTTGCATTTATTACAAGTAAAGGTACACTGGATAAAGAAAACAATGCAGTAAGAAAATACATTGCTGAAAGAGCAGAGCTAATAGGATCAATAAGACTACCTAATACAGCATTTAAAGATAATGCTAATACAGAAGTAACGACAGATATTATATTTCTACAAAAAAAAGAAAGATTATCTATAGATAACCCTAGATGGTTATATACAGGACTAACTGAGGATAATGTTCCAGTGAATGAATATTTTATAGAAAATCCTGATATGATGCTTGGTACAATGATACATGATAAAAAAATGTTTGGTGAAAACAGCACCTATACTACATTAATAAATAAAGATGAAAATTTTAATCTTCAGAAAGAATTAAATAAGGCAATTGAAAGACTTAATGCTGATATAGGGAAATATGAAAAAGAAAGTACAATATTTGAAGATGAAATAAAAGCAGATCCTAGAGTCGGTAACTATACTTATACATTTGTCCAGGATGTTTTATATTATAGAGAAAATGATATAATGCGAAGAATTGATATTCCAGAAAAGACATTAGAGAGAATTAAAAAACTCAATGAGATAAGAGTAATAACTAGAGATATAATAAATATTCAAACTAATGGCTGCACTGATGAAGAATTGAAAGAAAAGCAATTATATCTTAATAAGAAATACGACATTTTTGTAAAAGAATATGGATATATTACCTCTAAACCTAATAAATTAGCTTTTAGAGATGATAATGACTATCCGTTATTATCATCTCTTGAAGTTGAAGAAAAAGATGGAACAATTATAAAAGCAGATATGTTTACTAAACGTACTATAAGGTCTGTAGAAAAAATTACTCAAGTAGATACAGCAAATGAAGCTTTAACTGTTAGTTTAAACGAAAAAGGTAGAGTTGATTTACTTTTAATGAAAGAGCTTTATAAAAAGCCAATAGAAACTATTATTGAAGAATTAAAAGATCAAATATTTTTAAATCCTGAAAAGTTTAATGAGGAAAATAATTTAATAGGTTGGGAAACACATGATGAATATTTAAGTGGAAATGTAAGAAAAAAGCTTAAAATTGCAAAAATATATGCAGAATTATACCCTCAAACATTTAAAGATAATGTTGTTACTTTAGAAAAAGTACAACCTAAAGACCTTGAAGCTAGTGAAATTAGTGTACGTCTTGGAACCACATGGATTGAAGAAAATGATATAGAAAAATTTATATATGAAATTCTAAATACACCTAAGTATTATCAAAATACTGGTTCACGTATGGAAAATACAGAAATAAGAGTACATTATAATAATTTTGATGCTTCATGGAATATAACAAATAAAAGTTACGATAGTAATTCAATAATAGCAAGTGAAACCTTTGGTACAAAAAGAATAAGTGCTTATCACATAATAGAAGAAACATTAAATTTAAGAACCGTAACAGTTAAAGATAGAGTTGAAGAAGATGGAAAAGTAAAGTATGTAGTTAATCAAAAAGAAACTATGTTGGCAAGAGAAAAGCAAAATATAATAAAAGAGGAATTTAAAAATTGGATTTTTAATAATCCTGAAAGAAGAAAAAAGTATGTTGATTTCTATAATGAAAATTTCAACAACATGAGATTAAGAGAATTTGATGGAAGCCATCTTATTTTTCCTGGCATGAACCCTGATATAGTTCTTAGGAAACATCAGAAGAATGCAATAGCAAGAATTTTATATGGTGGAAATACATTATTAGCTCACTGTGTTGGAGCAGGTAAAACATTCGAAATGATTGCAAGTTGCATGGAATTAAAAAGATTAGGTATTGCAAATAAAAGTATAATGGTAGTTCCTAATCATCTAACTGAACAGTTTGGAGCTGATTTTTTAAGACTATATCCTTCAGCGAATATTCTAGTAACGACTAAAAAAGATTTTGAAAAACAAAATCGTAGAAAATTTGTAAGTAGAATAGCGACAGGAAATTATGATGCAATTATAATTGGACATACACAATTCGAAAAAATTCCAATTTCACAAGAAAGACAACAAAGTATGATAAAAAAACAAATTAGTGAAATTACATCAGCAATAAAAGATTCTAAAACAGTTCAAGGCAAAGATTGGTCAATAAAGCAAATGGAAAAGTTTAAAAAAAACCTTGAAACTCAGCTTAAAACATTATTAGATACAAAAAAAGATGATGTTATTACATTTGAAGAATTGGGTATTGATAGTATGTTTGTAGATGAAGCACATTATTATAAAAACTGTGCTGTATTTTCAAAAATTAATAATGTTGCAGGAATATCTAATACTAATGCTAAAAAATCAAGTGATATGCTTATGAAATGTCAGTATATCCATGAAATAAATCAAGGTAGAGGAGTAGTATTTGCTACTGGAACACCTATTTCAAATTCAATGGTTGAAATGTATGTAATGCAACGATATCTTCAAAACCATCAATTACAAAGTAGAGGTATAAATCACTTTGATGCTTGGGCAGCAAACTTTGGTGAAGTAGTATCAAGCTTAGAGTTAGCACCTGAAGGAACAGGCTATAGAATGAGAAATAGATTTGCTAAATTTACGAACTTACCTGAGTTAATGACTTTATTTAAAGATATTGCAGATGTTCAAACTTCAGATATGCTAAAATTGCCTGTACCTAAATTAAAAGGTAACAAATACACACTTGTATCAGCGGAACCTGACGAATTCATTCAATGTAAAATGAGTGAATTTGCAGAAAGAGCTGAAAAAATAAGAGATGGATTAGTTAAACCTACAGAAGATAATATGCTGAAAATAACAAATGAAGCTAGACTCTTAGGAACTGATTCAAGATTATTAGATATTGATGCAGAAAATAATCCTAATTCAAAAGTGAATAAATGTATTGATAATGTTTATAACGATTATATTAATTCTACAGCAATAAAAGGTACTCAAATAGTATTTTGCGATGTTGGAACTCCTAATAAAGACAAAAATCGTTTTTCAATATATGATTATGTCAAAGATGAACTTGTAAAAAGAGGCATTCCTAGAGATGAAATTTGTTTTATACATGATGCTAACAACGAAGCTCAACGAGAAAAGTTATTTTCTGATATGAAATCAGGAAATAAAAGAATAATTCTAGGAAGTACACAAAAAATGGGTACAGGAACTAATATTCAGGATAGATTAGTATCTCTGCATCACTTAGATTGTCCATATCGTCCTGCGGATATAGAACAAAGAGAAGGTAGAATCTTAAGACAAGGTAATATGAATGACGAAGTTAATATATATAGATATGTAACTAAAAATACATTTGATTCTTATTTATGGCAGATTGTAGAACAAAAACAAAAATTTATATCTCAAATAATGACTTCAAAATGTGTTGGTAGAGATTGTGAGGATATAGACGAAACAGTATTATCTTTTGCAGAAGTGAAAGCATTAGCGACTGGAAATCCACTTATTAAGGAGAAAATGAGTATTGATAATGATGTATCTAAACTTAAATTATTTAAGGCTGCATATGATAATAAAAGATATACAATGCAAGATAATTTTACATTCAAATATCCTAAGCTTATTAATGAAGAAAAGAATAAGCGTGAATGTATAATTAAAGACATCGAAAAACGTGATATGAATAAAAGCTCAGAATTTAGAATTACTATTAACGGAAACGTATTTACTGAAAGGGAACAAGCAGGAACTATACTAAAAAGTTTATCTTTAAAAGATTTATCAGAGAATGAAGTTTGCATAGGAAATATAAAAGGATTTGATTTAATTTTTAAGGATAATGGATGTATAACTCTCAAAGGAAATTTAAAATATGATGTAGAACTCGGTAGCAATGGTCTTGGTAATATTATAAGAATAGAAAATGCTATTCAAAATTTAGAAAAAAGACTAAGCAAAGTGGAAGATAAAATCAAAGAACATGAAAGAAACTTAGAGCAATCTAAAATAGAATATGAAAAACCATTCCCATATGAAAAAGAACTAAAAGAAAAATTAGCTAGACAAAATGAGTTAAATACATTGCTAGATTTAAGTAGTGGGGATATTAGCAATAAGAAAGATGAAAAAGAAATTAGGGAGATGATAACCCAACATGAATTATGGGTTAAAAGCAATGGTAATGAAGGGACTAAGCTTGATTTGCAAAATCAAGACTTGGAAGGAATGAAGTTTTTGAATTTAGATTTAAGAAATGCAAATTTTAAAAATGCTAATTTAAATGATTGCATTATATATGCGGATTTAAGTGGAGCAGATCTTACTGGAATAAAAATGAATAATACAAGATGGATAGGTTCAAATTTAAAGAATGTATTAATTGAACCTAACAAATTGGACACTATTGAAAGGCAAATTCATAGTGAGATTGATAAACATAGATTAGGATTTGATAGTCTTAAAACTAATAGCAAAGAGAAAAACTTTGAAAAATAATTAATTAGTAAACTCATTAGAGTTTATTTTTATTTGGAGGGATTTAATTAAGATTAGACTTGTATAATTTTTATGTATATGATATAATACCTATTGAAAGATATGTTATATCTTTGAGGAGTTAACGGATAACGCTTCTTTCCCAAGTGGGGGACATAAAATATACCATGAATGCTTGGCTATAGGGCTATTCATAGTCTGTTATCCACAAAAAAAGTATTTTAGACTTTGGTTTTTTAACCAAAGTCTTTTTTTATAGGTGAATTATGATTGATAAAGAAAATTTTTTTAATAAAAACAATATACTAAATTTAGAAGATGTGTCGTTGAAACTGTATAAAGATTTCTTTGAGGAAGTTTTGTGTCAAAGAATTTTCATATATACAACAAGCAATACTGAAAAAATAAATTTATATTTTGCACCTAATAACTTTATGCACATTTTAGGATGTCAACATATTTTAGGTAATAATTATAAGGCTTCAAATTTCAATAAAAATATAGATAATGGGACTATGTCATTTGAAGTGCTTAAAAGTATAGATAATAATAAGTTTAATGATTTCACTAATAGATTTATTAATTTTTCTAATGTATATCACGTTCTAACGAATTGTGATGTTATATATTTCGATAAAAAAATATATAATCCTAAATCTAAAGTTGATTATAAATATATGCTGTTTAAAGATGTTTATAGTAAAAAAATACATTTAGGATTAGACACATATAACAAAGGTAGAAGTTTTTTCTGTAAATCATTATTAACCACATCATTGGGAAATGATAAGCTTATTAAAAACCAACTGCCTGTACCAATAGAAAAAATAGAAGTTTTTGATAAAGAATCAAAAACTATTATTGAACAGAAAGTTCTTAAAGATGGCCAATATATATTTATATATAAAGATGGATTATATAATATAGGTAAGAAAGAACTTAATAATATGATATCTCAACATGAAGTATGGATTAATACTAATGGATCACATGGTACTCAGCTTAATTTAAATAATACAAACTTACAAGGTGAAAAGTTATTAAATTTAGATTTAAGGAATTCAAATTTTACTAATTCAGATTTACGTAAATGTATTATATATGCAGATTTAAGAGGAGCAAATTTAACTGGAGCTAAAATAGACAATACGATTTGGTTAGGATCTAATCTAATTAATATAAAAATAGAAGATTCAAAGCTAAAAATTATAGAAAACCAAATTAATAATAATTTAGAAAAACATAAATATGGCTTAAAATTCTTAAAATCAGCTCAAAAAGAAATTGCTGCAAATAAAGAAGATTAAGTTTAAATAAAAAATTATAAAGAGCTTGTACATTTTGCTTTAAATATAGTATACTTTATATAAAGAATGTATATAATATGTATAAAGAATATATATTATATAATAATAGAAAAAGAAACTGCAATCTATTTGCGTGGGTTGTAGTTCCAACATATGTTTATCTATCGGAATCACCCTTATCAGCATTAGGGTGATTTCTTAGTTTTTGTATGAATGACTTTAACTTAATAAATCCATCCACTACTTCATTAATGCTAGTTAATAATTTTGCAATTATACCTAGCACTGATATTATAAAAACTAAATGCTCCATATTCTCACCCCCTTTCAACGGGGCCTATTTTGTTTAATGAATATGGAACTACACCCTAGATTACAGTTTCTATAATTCTAATTATATCAGAAAAAATAAATAATGGTATAAATTTAAGAAAATTACAATCTCCATTTTATAATGGAGATTTTTTTATTATTTTAATAAATTGAAGTGCAATAGTATCTTAGTTTTAATTATAACAGAGATTAAGAAATATAAAGGTAAATATCAAAAAAAGTTAAGATACATTTATAGGAGGAGCAATATGAGAAAAGAAGAAGTATATAGCTTTTCAAATAAAATTAAATTGCTTTTAAAATCACTTGAAGGTGTAGAAATTTTTGGAGAGCAGTATAAATTAAATCAAATAAATAAACTTTATTATGAAGTTGAAAATGAACTATCTAAATTTTTACCAACACCTCAAGAAGAGTATTCAATTCGAGTAAAGTATTTATATAGAAATATGATAAATGCTAAAAGAGAATATGAAGAAATAAAAGACAAAGGGCCATTAGAGAGTGCAAATAAAGCATTAGAAAAATATAAAGAAGAAAGTATAAAATATGAAAATGCTAAGAAGATAAGAGATACATTAAAAGCAATAGAATAACATTATTAAAAATATATTGTATTATTTAAGTTAATACTATACAATATATTTAAATGTTGAGGCGTTTGTCGGAAGTGCCTGGGGAATAAAAAAACGAAGAGTGTGATTATAAAAGGAACATCATAATGATGTTCCTTTTATAATATAAAAAAATAAGCAAAATAGAAACAAAAATAAATAGCTGTTCCCTGAATACGAATTAAGTTAGCTTAGTTCGTATTTTTTTATTCCCAAAATTATCATTTTTCTACATTTATTTTATAATTTGCTGAATTATTATACAATATGAATGTAAAATTATGTATAATAAATGTATAATTTTATATTTGTTGTATATTTATGTATAATAAAAAACTTATTGAGGACGGCTACGAAACTCCACTTTATTACTTTTTACTCTTAAAGGTGTAAAGTAGGTGATAAATTATGAACGATAGCTTATATGAGCTATTAAGAAAATGTAAAACTAGAGATTCTAAATACATTTTGGAGATAATTAACAAATTCAATCCTTTAATAAAAAAATATAGCTATTTGTTAAATTATGATGATGCGGAACAAGATCTAATCGTAGCACTTATCGAAATAACATATAAACTCCCATTAAATAAAATTCCGACTAAATGTCCTGATAAATATATTGTATCTTATATTCATTCCGCCTTAAAAAACAAGTATATATACCTTTCTAAAAAACGATCAATTTTATTAAAACAAAGTGATGAGTTAGATTTAAATATATACGAAGGTTCTATAACATCACAAGATTTATATAACTATGTATTTGTAAAGGATCTACTTAGTCAAGTTACTGAGCTACAAAGAACAATATTAATATTAAAATTTATAAAAAATTATAGTGAAACTGAGATTTCTAATATTTTAGATATATCCAGGCAATCTGTAAATAAAGCTAAGAATAGAGCCTTAGTAACATTAAAAAAATATCTGAGTGCATAAAGTAGGAGGTTATCAATGGAGGATTTTATAAAATTAGCTTCAACGCAAGGAATATGGAGTGCTTTAAGTATAGTTCTTATTTTTTATATATTAAAAATGCAAGAAAAAAGAGATTTGAAGCAAGAGGAACGAGAGAAGAATTATCAAGATATAATTTCTAAATTAACAGATAAATTGAACATAGTTGAAGATGTAAAAAAAGATGTAGAAGAAATAAAAAATCATGTATTTCAAAAAATAAAAAAATAAATTTAAAATGCAGGGTTACATTTAGCGTACAACTTTCTTTATATAGTGTGTAAGACACATAGTCGACTAAAAGTCTTATAGAAAATAAATATCAAATTTTAAATCATATATAAAAAATAAATTTTAAACCCAGGGTGACATTTACCACATAACTTTCTTTATATAGTATGTAAGGCAACATAGTCGACTAAAGGTCTTATAAAAATAAATATTAAATTTTAGGAGGAATTAATTATGAGTACAACATGTAAAAAAACTTATTACAAAGAGAGAAAGAGCGTTTCACATTCAGAACTTGTTAAAATAAGAGATCAAGTAAAAAATGGTGAAATCACAAGACAAGTTGGAATGGCATCATTAATAACATTAACAGGTGGATTATTTGAATCAGCAATAATTGCAGCTATAGGAGTAACTAGTGGATACTGGCAATCAATATACTACAACTATATGAGTAATTCAAATGAAATACAAGCTATGTTAGATTCAAATAAAAGTAGTTATGATGTAGAAGTAACAGTTAAGTGTAGAAACAAAGGCTTAAATGGTTGCTTTTGTGAAGTATCAGATGCGAAATTTATTTAATATTTAGTAGCAGAGGTGGTTAATTTTACATTAACCACCCCTTATACGTTATCGCAATTATAATTATTCCAAATAAAATATACATTATTGAACTATAGGAAAATTTTTTATATTTTTTATTTAATTCACTTTTTATTTCGTTAATTATATTTAAAGATGAACTTGCATTATTGAAATGTAAAACAACAGAATCAAGATTTGAAGTTATCTCTAATTCTAATAATTGATTATTAAAGTTTAATTTATAATAATTATCTACTGTTTCATAAGATATATTTTCTCTATGCAAATAATCTTCTAATATATTAACCACAGTTTTTTTATTAGAACCAAATATAATATAACTGTTTTTGTAATATGCAAATCGGATATAGATAATAAATGCAATAAATATAAAGATTAGTATCCAATAATAAAGCTCTTTGAAATTGGCTCCAAATATGGTAAGTGATAGTCCAATTAATGCAAGAAATGCCGTTACCATGTGCATTTTGAAAATAAATTTTCTTTTAATTAATAAAATTCCGAAAATTAAAAAAACACATCCCATAAAATAAAAAATATATTTTACCATAATTGCTTCCCCCCTTTATAATATATTTTAGAAGGTGATAATATGAATGATATATGTATATATGTAGAAAAAGATTGTATATATTGTAAAATATTAAAAAAGTATCTTATTAGTAACAATATTGCTTTTAATGAAATAGATATAAATAGAGCTCCTCAATATATCCAAGATATTAATTTAATACCAATTACTAGAATTAATTCTAACATAATAATTGGCGTAAATCTACCAGTTATTAATAAAAATTTAGGGATTAATAAAAATTTATCATCAAAGCCTATTTATTTAGATCATGCATCTACAACCTATTTAAAGAAGGAAGTTTTTGAAGAAATGAAACCATATCTATTAAAAAAATTTGCGAATGCATCATCTATTTATTCTTTAGGTTTAGAAAATAGAGAAGTTATTGAAAATGCTCGTAATAAGGTTGCTCAAGCACTAAGTTGTAATAATGGAGAGGTTTTTTTTACCTCTGGCGGAAGTGAATCTAATAATACAGCAATAAAAGGTATAGCTTTTGCAAATAAAGATAAAGGTAATCATATAATAACTACATCAATTGAGCACCCATCTGTTTTAAATACATGTAGATACCTTGAAAAACATGGTTTTAATATAACATATTTGCCTGTAGATAAATATGGCATAGTTTCTTTAGATTACTTAAGAAAATCTATAACATGTAAAACAATATTAATTTCAGTAATGTTTGCTAATAATGAAATTGGAACATTACAACCAATAGAAGAAATAGGTAAAATAGCTAAAGAAAACAATATATATTTCCATACGGATGCAGTTCAAGCAATAGGTAATATCCCTATTAATTTAGAAAAATCTCATATAGATATATTATCTTTATCAGCACATAAATTCTATGGACCTAAAGGAATAGGGGCTTTATATATTAAAAAAGGTACTAGCATAGATCCTCTTATTCATGGAGGTTCTCAGGAAAATTCTATGAGAGCTGGTACTGAAAACTTAGCTAATATAGTAGGATTAGGAAAAGCAATAGAATTGGCAACATCAGATATTAATAAATATAATAAAAAATTACTGTATTTAAGAAGCAAATTTATTAAAGACTTATTAGCTACTATACCAAACATAAAATTAAATGGTCATCCTAAATATAGATTACCTGGAAATGTTAACATCTCATTTAATAATATAGATAGTGAAATATTAAAGTATTTCTTAGATGTTGAAAATATATATGTATCTACCACATCTGCTTGCTCAGAAAAAAACTTAAATTTATCTCATGTATTAAAGGCAATAGGATTAAGTGATGAAGAAGCTAGAAGTTCTTTAAGATTTACTTTAGGCGAAAGCAATACAGAAGAAGATATAAATTATACTATAAGAAAAATTAACAATATAATAAAAGAATTAAACAATATAGTATAAATAAAGCTAAAAGGTAATTTAAAAATAAAAAATACGAATTAGTCACTTGATTCGTATTTTTTATTTTTTGAATTAGCCAAAAATTATCAATTAAATTAACAAAACATTATTTTCAGCATATTCGTAAAGGTATACCTTTACGAATATGCTGAAATAGGCTAAAAATGTGTTCGTAAACCTTAAAAAATAGTGGTGAACATATTCGTAAATAAATCATAACCTTTACGAATAAATATGTTATAATTATATAGATTTTAAACATATTTATTATCTAAAATCCAAAGGAGAAAGAAAATGGGAAAAATATATGGTTATGCACGAGTAAGTACGAAAGGGCAAAAATTAGATAGGCAAATTGTGGAATTAAAAAATTATAATCCAAATATAATTATTTTTACGGATAAAAAAAGTGGAAGAGATTTCGACCGCAAAGAATACGAAATATTAAAAAGAATAGTTGATCCTGGAGATACTGTAGTAGTAAAAGAGATGGAAAGGTTCGGAAGAAATAAGAAAGCGATAAAAGAGGAGCTGGAATATTTTAATAAAAAAGGGGTTAGAGTTGTTATTTTAGATATACCGACAACAACAATGGATTTATCTAGTATGGAGGAAGGTATAGCTAAAGAAATGATAAAGATGATTACTAATATTCTCATAGAAGTATTAGCTACAGTTGCTGAAACTGATTATAAGAAGATAAAAACTAGACAAGCAGAAGGTATAGCAGTTGCTAAAGAAAAAGGAAAACATCTAGGAAGACCTAAAGCAAAGTATCCACCCCTATGGGAAATGTGTTATACTCAATGGAAAAATAAAGAGAATGGCATAACTGCAAAAGAATGTATGGAGCAATTAGGATTAAAAAGAACAACTTTTTATAAGCTAGTAAAAGAATTTGAAAAAACTCATGAATAAATATTATACAATTATTATATAAAAGTATAACTAAACATTATATAATAATTATATAATGTTTTAAATGAGGTGTATTTATGGGAGTAATAGATATAAATTCAATTAGCATAGAGGAACTTGTAAAATTTATAAATATGGAGCTTAAAAATAATAAAGATTTAAGCGTGAATAAAATAGCTGATAAGCATGGCCTAAAAAAGTCTACATTAAAAAATAAGCTCCGTAAAGGATATGCTTATGATGATAAGAAAAGACAATACATAAAGTTAAAGCAAAGCAGTATAGAGAATAAAAATCAGCCAAAGAAAGAAGATAAAAAAGAAGAAACAAAGATTATACAAAAGGATAATAAAAGTATAAATAACTTCCTGGACGATATTAATATCGATGATCTAAAAGAATTACTAAAATTAAAAGATAAATTAGAAGAAGTTATAAAGCATTACAATAAAAATATAGTAAGCTCTGATCCACAGGTTAAGCTTGAAATTGATGTAAATAAATTTAATGGAAAGATTAGTAGTAGATTAGTAAAGGTATATGAAAATGTAAATTCAAAATGGATAGAGTTTTGCAAAAAAAATAGCCAATATAAAATGCAAGATTTATATAGTAAAGCTTTATTAGAATTTGTAGAAAAATATGATAAGTAAGGATTTAAATAATAAGGAATAAATTGAGAGGAGATAAAATGATGAAAAAAAATATTGAAATATTAAACTATACACCACATACAGTAAATATTATACAACAAGGAAAAGTTAAGAATTTAGTTTCTGTAGGTAATGCTAGATGCATTCAAGAAACTAAAAAAATAGGTGAGATTAATAATATTCCTATAACTTCTACAACATTTGGTCAAGTAGAAGGACTACCTGAAGAAAAAGAAGGAGTCTATTATATAGTTAGTAGGCTTATACTTCAAGCTTGTCCTCAAAGGAGAGATTTGCTAGTGCCTAATGATATAGTTAGGGATGAAGAAGGAAAAATTATAGGGTGTAAAAGTTTGGCAAATAATTAAATATATTTATGGGGGTTAATCAGTCAAAGACTTGATGAAAAAATTGTTTTAGAAATGAAAGATAGATTGTACAAAATAAAAAAATAAAAAAGGCACTACCAAAGGATAGCACCGTAACCACAATTATAGTATATCCTTTGGTAGACATAAAGTCAAGGATGATATTTTATGCGTATAGAAATTTTAGAAGAATATTTAAATGCTTGTAAAAACCTAGGAATTAAAGCCACTTTCCCAGGGTTGAGATTATATAGACTGTCTTTAAAAAATAAATCTAATTTAAATTTTTAGGAGGAAAGATTGTAACCAATGAGTGGGTTAAGGAAAAGGTGTTACCTACATTAGAAAATGTAGAAATAACACATGACACATATGAAAAAATGCTAAAAGATTTTGCAATATGGTATATGAATAATAAAGAAGGTTCAGAAGTGTTATATCATATGGGTCATGTAGTAGAAGCATTTCTTTTTAGGGAAATGCATGATCTTGGCTATATAGGTGATTGGGATGCTCCATACACACCTATAGAAGTATCAGAACTGCTCAGGATAAATGGATATTCTCCAGATAGTGTGGATACTTATATTCAGGAAAATAACATAAGTATAAAGGATTATGGAACAACACATAACCCTTTATATGATTGCGAAGCTGCTGCAAAAGTATACTTTAGTTTATTAAAAAAATAGAATACATTTTGGGTAATTTAGGAATCTAAATTACCCTTATTTTTTAAAATAAAATTGATATTGATACTTGGTTACCAATTAGGTATACTAAGAATTAGTATAAATTTGGAGGTAAGTAAGATATGGAAAAAAGAGTTCTTAAAATATTATTTAATAAAGCAGGAGGAAATGCAAGTGAAAATAGTTACACTTATAAGATTTCTGTTCCTGCAACATGGGTTAAAGAAATGGGAATAACTAAGGATAGTAGAGAAGTAATAGTTGCATTTGATGGCTCTAAAATAATTATTAAAAAGAAAATAGGAAACAGATAATAGAATGGGTACTAATAAATATACAGATGAATATCTTAAGACTGTTTTATTAAACAAAAGAAAGGAGTTAGGTAGAACTCCAAAAAAAAGTGAAGTTCCTCATTGTTGTGCTATAGCACAAAGGTTTGGAGAAGGCAATTGGAATAAAGCTTTAGAAAAATTTGGATTAGAAATCAATATACCTAAAAAATATACTAAAGAGGAATTGACACAAATAATGAAAGATTGGTATAAAGAAAATAATAAAATACCATCTGTAAATATATTTAAAAAGGATAAAAACCTTCCTGATCCTAAAACATATATAGATAAATTTAAAATGAAATGGAGTGAGATTGTAGAGTATATTTTAAAGGTCAAAACGTCAGAACGACCATCACCTTATGATAAGTATACAAATGAATATTTGTTAAAAATCTTTAAAGAAGAGTATTTTAGGATAAATCCTACAAATAAAGCTCAATTTGAAAAAGAGAAAAGTAAGAATATACCTTCATTTAGCTATTATGAAAACAGGTTTAAAAAAACATGGAATGAGTTAAAAAAAGCAGCAGGTATCTCAGATATCATAAATCAACGAAGAACTGAAGAAGAATGGATAAAAATTATAAAGAATGTTATTAATAAGCTAGGATATGTACCTAGTTCAACTGAATTTGAAAAAGTATGTTGTAATTATAAATCATTTCGGCCTGTACTAGGTACTTATAATGATGCTTTAAAAAAAATTGGGTTTGAACCGTCTAATGAATGTCATGTACAGGTAAAAGAAGATAGTCAAAAGTTATTAGAAATGTATATAAATTTTAGTAAAAATTTAGGTAGATTAGCAAGTAGAAAAGATTTAGATAACTCAAAAGAAATTTATAATGCAGATGTTTTCACAATACGTTTTGGTTCTATGTATAATTTAAAAAAAGAAGCAAACAAAGCATTAAAATTTAATATTGATTTGCAGAACAGAGAAAAATATACAAAAGAAGTATGGCTAAGAATACAAGATAAAATTTTTATAGAAGAATAAAGAATGTATTTTAAATTAAAGGAAATATTTGTGGGTACATTCGTGGCTTATCGAAAGAGTGACAAGGTATATTTGCAAGGTTCGGGGGAAGGTGAATATCCTAAGGCATATCGTGAGGAATATAACAGAAAGCATTGAACATTATTTGCATAAGACGAATTTTAAATAAAAAAGATATTCGAACTTAATAGTTTAGAATATCTTTTTTTGTTTTATTATTAATAATTATGTTATTATATAATAAAGGAATAATAAAGGAATAATTAGGGGGATAGTTATGGAAGGTGATAAACTAATATTAGAACAAGTAGCATTTGTTAATAATAAATTAAAGGAAGGTATAAGCATTGCACAGGTAGAAAGAGATTTAAATTTAGGTAAAGATACATTAAGAAAACAGTTAAATAGAGCTGGGTATTTCTTAAATAAAAAAGAAAAACAATTTGAATTAAAAAATATTAAAGAACAAAGTAATAATAAAGGAATAGTGAAAAAAAATAAAAGTGACAATAAAAATAATGGTAGAACTATAGATGAATTAAATAATAAAATAAAAATGTTAGAGATAGATTTTAATAAAAAGATTGAAGGAATAATAAATGAAGTATATAGCAATAAAGAAAAACTACAGGAATTATTAAATATGAAAGATACCAACTTAAATATAAGGAATAATAATGGAATAATTATTAATGAAGTTATTAATATGGATAAATCTAATAGGAAAAAAGCAACATTTAATATTGATTTGAGTTTATTAGAAAAGTTAAATGAATGTGAGGGAAAGAATATAAGTAAAAATATAAGTAAATCGGATATTGTCAATGTTGCTATAAAGAAGTATTTAAAAGAATTAGGAATAATAAAGGAATAACTAATATTTAATTAAATGGATAATTATTTTATGGGATTCTTAATCTAAAAAGATGTTTGAAATCTTTAGATTAAGAATCTTTATTTTTTATCATTGACTCTTGAATATTAAATTTAAAATACTTCACCAACTGGAGCAATGGAAGTGGTCGACGAGGTACGAAGTTGACAAGGGAGTCCATTGTGGAAGGCGGTAGCTGCTTAATTAAGATTTAAATAAATACCATGAAGATTAAAGTATATTTAGGATTTAGTTTACATAATTAAAATTATGGGCGTAATTTATATTATGTAAACTAAATCCTAAAAAAGATAAATAAAATCAACATACTAGCATAATGTACCAATTGTTTAACTTATATTTAGATGGACTGAGCCTACAAAAAATAGCAAAAAACTTTAATAGTAGAGAAATAAAAACTGCACGAGGGGTAAGTGGAGCAAAAGCAGCCTTAGTTGGATTATGACAAAAGAAAATAATATAAAAATAGTTGGTGAACATAACTTTAATAAAGTTATGGATATAATGCAAAGAAATAAACTTAACAATGTAAAAAAGTAGTATAGTTTAATACTGTACTACTTTTTTACGTTGTTAAATAATTCTTCAAATTCATTATCATTATCTTTTTTTTATTCCTAAAAGTTCTAAATCACTATCTTCTATATCACTTTTTGCTTTTAGATCATCATCTTCTGCATCCACTGCTGCTTTTTTGTCTATCACTTTTTCAATTAGACTCATTAAATATTCTTCATTTGTTATTTTATCTGTACTTACATTATTTTCTCTTAGATTTTCAAATATATCTCTTTCAATTAATTGTTTTATGTAAGTACCAAAACTTTTATTGATGTATTCTATATATTTTAAAAGTATAAGCTCATCTTCATTAAACTTTATAGATTTTATTACAACACCATTTGTAATCTTATTTTTAAGTTTAACATCATTTAGGAATGGAAACTCTTTTTCTATGTCTATTAAAGCCATATAGCTTCACCGATCTTTTTAAATGTATTTGCATTAGCAAATGCTGCATTGTCTACTAATTCGGCATTTGCATATTCTTCTTTGAAATAGTTAAATAACATTATTGCTCCACCACCAATGAGCTGTATTGAATTTACTTTATCTAATTCAAAATTTTGATTTATTTCTGATATTATGTTATTTACATAAAGTTCGACTACAGGTTTAATATACTGAATATTAGTTAGTTTTTGATTAATCATATATTCATCTTTATTAATCATATATTTAGCCTGGCTATTTCTCAGATCGGTTTTTTCTTCCTTGTTAACTTTAGTTATAACTTTAGTATAAAGTGTTACCATACCTTCTTTATAAGTCTTGAATGTTTCTAATCTTAGTCCATTCCAAAGTGATATGTCAACAGTAGAACCACCAAGATCTATTATTAAAGTCTTTTCATCTTTGAATCTGCTTTTATCACTAAATACTATACCTGCTTCAGGAAATATTTCTGTATCTAGTATTTTTATAGATTTTTCTACATTATTTACAGTTATCTTTTGCGGTCCCCACTGCATTATAGTGTTTTTTATACTCTCTACATGTCCTTTATTATTGAAAAGCTCTACAGGAGTTCCTACAACAACTTTACACTCTATATTATTTTCGCTAGTAAAGCTCTTTGCAATTGAAGTCAATAAAGATATCTTATATTGTATTTTAAGATGTCTATTTCTACTTATATTAGCACTTCCAGTTTCTACGCCTAAAGTATAATCATTTCCTTCATATATAACTTTTATATCCTCTTTATTAATTTCTGTGATTTCAGCAGCTACTTTATTTTCAAACTCTATTCCTTCGCTAGTTTTAACTACAGTATTTCCGTTATCTACACCTATTATTTTCATTATAAACCCTCCATTTTATCTTAACTTTTATTTTAACTTATACTAAAGTATTTATTATTATCCTTTAATACCATTATATACTAAAGAATTACTTTTGTATATACTTTTTTAAAAATTTTGCAGTTGCTTTTATAATATAACATACTTTAGTATATACTTTAGTATATTTATGTTTTTCTAGTGTAACTTTTAGTATTAACTTTAGTATATTTAGTATGTTTTTCTTATATGTTAGATTAATTTAAATATATACTATAATGCATACTTAGAATTTATTTTATGTAAACATAAATTATTATATTGTAAACTTAATATATAAATGGTAAAATATGGATTATTAAAAGTTTACACTATTTTCCAATTAAAGTAAACATAAATTAATCTAATAAATAAAATTTTATTTTATTATCGTAAACATGAAATAATAGGAGGAGGATGTTAATGGCTAGAGGAAGAAAAAAGAAAGTAGGATCTAAAACAGAAGTTATAAGTATTAGAATAACACCAGAACAAAAGGAGCTAATTAAAAAAAATGAGTGGATAAAGAAGGACGTAGATAATATGGTAAGGGAGCATTTAAACGCCTTTTTGTAGCAAGTTTTAATAAAGGTATTTACAAGTAACGATATTAGTTGTAAAATTAAAACAAGTTTTAGCAGAAAATTTAGCCAAAATTGTATTAAATATTTATGTTTAAAATAAAATTGCATAGCAAAAAAGAGTTGCTTCAAGTTTGGCGACTTACAACTCTTTTTACCCATAAATACTTTCAAAGAAAGAATTTCTTTTCTTTATTTAATTATATACATATTATATATTTAATATGTATATTTGTAAAGAGATAAAAGGAAAATTTCTTCTTAATGTATTGTATTTATCTATGCAATATAGTTTAGGAGGATTTTTTTATGAAAAGAACTATTATAAATATAAGCAAAAACACTTTAAAATTATTTAAAACAGCAAATAAAGTTACCTTAAATGGTACAGAACATAAATTTACAAGAGCAGAGAAGATTGTATACTTAGGTTATCTAGCAAAAGTATGTAAATTTGATGCAGAAGATTTAGGTTGGACTACTGTAGTAAGTAATTCAACTATGAGTAAACTTTGTGGACTTGATACTTCAACGGTAATTAATTGTAAAAGAAGCCTATCTACTATAGGTTTAATTAACGTTGAAGAAATAGGAAATGGAAAACACAGAGTTAAGATAATAGAATATGAGCAATTGCATCTTACTAAAGAGGAGGGTGGTACTGGTTATGTTAAAATTGGGTTCAATATGTTTCAAAAACTTTGTGAACTTAATACTAACGAATTAAGAGTTGCCCTAGATATATTACTATCTCTAGATAACATGAAAAATAATATCTATAATAAATCTCAATTTATAGTTAAATATTATTCTAAAGCTAGAAAATATTTACCTTCCTATGTTAACTGCAAGAAAAAAGTAGCAGCTATATTTAAGAAATTAGATAAATTACTATTTGATATTAATTTAAAAGAGGATCATTGTACTTGCAAAGAAATTTTAGCTTATAACGTAGAAAATTATGTTGCTAAAGTAGCTAAAGGAAATAGAAAAGGAATACAGCGACTAGCTAAAGCTAATGGAATTGAGTATAATTCTAAAGACTTAACCGACTTAGTTCAAATGTCTTTAGAATATGGTTATACAGCTATATCTAATGCACTAATGTACATCATGATTAATGCTATAACAAATATAGATAATTTAGGAGCATTAGTTAGAACCCTTATAAAAGGCAGCTTTAAAATTGAATTATATTAATTTAATTTTTGTAAACATAAATTTAACTATAGGAGAAGTCTGTCCTTTTTGCCCTTACATATATTTACATATAAAAAATTAAGTACAAAATATTAGGTTTACTATGATTATAAGTGGTAAACCAATTTGCTATACAATTTTTTAGAATACAAACAAATTCAATATTATTTGTATTCTTTTTTTTACGCATTATATTCAATTATATGTAAAATTAGTAATTTTATTCAATCAAAAGTTATCCACAGTAGTTCAAATAACTACTTTAATTTAAGAATTTTTATCGTACTTTTAAGAAAATATATCTATATTTTAAGATTTTATATCAATTATTTTAGAAAAAAAAACAATTGTTTTAGAATTTATATTTTTAATTTGGGAAATCCATCTTTGAAAAAATCTACATAAATCTTTATATTTAGCCGTTTATCATGCTTTTATAATTTTTACTAATATCTATATTCTAATATCTGCTACTAATATCTGATCTAATGTATGGAATAGAACAGATGTATTTCAAAAGGAACTGAATCCCCTCTTCTCTATTCTCCTCTAAATTTATATAAGTAAATATTGACCATTGGTTACCAATAAGATATACTATAAAATGTAATGATAATTAAATTAGAAAAGGAAAGGAATAGGAAATCGAATGAAAAAGAATATTCTTATAGTAACTAATAAAAAAAATATATATGTAAAAAATGTACCAATTGCAGTTAGAAAAGAAGCATTAATAAAATACTTAGCAGTAGGTAAAAAGATAGAAAGTGTAGAAATAAAATACTACAAAAATAAAGAGATATATCAATATTTAGTTAAAGAGCTAGGGGAGGAACTTGAAAATATAAATATTGAAGAATTATTTGATTATGTAATAGAGTGGAAAGATTTAAATTAGGAGGTATTAGTTTTGAATATAGGCACTATTATTAGGATGAATAGAAAAAAAAGAGGGATGACACTAAATGAATTATCTAAAAAAAGTGGTGTTTCTTTATCTTTTATTTCAGATATTGAAAATGGTCGGAGATTACCAGGACTCGAAAAATCTAAGGCCATTGCAGATGCGTTAAGTATTGATGTTAAATTAATAAATCAAGATATTGCAAGTATACTTAATGAAATAACTTACGATATAGAGTCTATTACAGATCCTAATATTAATGCAATTGTTAGGGCAAGTAAATATTTAAACCCTGACCAATGTTTAGAGTTAAGAAAACTTGCCGAGCGATTATATCCATTTGCATTTATAGATATAAAATAAGTTGTATAATAAATAGGAGGTCTATACATAACGTATCAAATAAGAATACCATGGCGAACTGCTTGAAATGATTAAATTGATTATATTGCAAATCAGGTTGGAGGGTTTATTATGAAAAACACTACATCAATAAAAGTACCTAAAAAATATCATTTAATGATAGATGAAATATTTTATGATTCGGATGGTTATTGGGCTTATAGCTCTAAAGGTTATATGTTTAACTTAAGTGATAGTCATACTGCACATGAAGATACTCAAAAGGAGTTATTAGATGCAATTAGAACACTAAAGCCTTGTAATTGTTCAGAATGTACTTCGTGATATGATTACTTTATGAGGTTAAGGAGGACTTTATGAAAGACTTAAGATTACCAATAATGAGCAAAGAAGAAGAGCAAAAAGTATGGGATAGCTTGAAGCCTAATGATAAATTAGTTCGAATTGAGCGTACTGGTTGGGGTGATGATTATTATATAAGATATTATACGATAGTCAAAAAGACACCAAAAGGTAGTGTGAGATTAGATAATGGGGAACTTTTAAAAGGATTTTACTCTTCGTATTATGTCATTAATGATGAATTAAAAGAATGTTTAAGAAAAATAGAATTAGAGAGAAATGTTATGAGGTTACTATTTGAAGTTGATAGAAATAAAAAAGATTTTAAATCAAACTTAAGTTATGAAGATGCTATTAAGTTAAAAGAAATATTAGAAAGAGTAATTAATAAATAAGTCGTCTTTTGATTAGATTATGGACTATAGAACAAAGGAGAAACGAGCAAATGATAAAAATAAGTAAAAGAAAAATTACGGGTATAAATGACTGTTGCAACAATTGCGATAATATAACTCGATTTAGTGATAAAGATAATGATTTTATATTAAACTATGACACTATTTATGATATCGAGTTTTTAAATTGTTGTAATGAAATAGGATTGTGTGAAAAGTGTTTAAACGAACTTAAAGAAAAGATAGATAAGGTTCTGAAACAATAAAAATACAGCTAAAAGCAATAGCTATTATAGGATAATGAAAGAAGGGATATAAAAATGAACAAGACTATAATAATTACAGATAAAGATAGTATAGGTAAGGATGAAGTATATTGGGAATTTTTTAAGTGTCCAAATTGTAATGATGGAAACTTAATTGAATCTTTTATTTATTGCCCTTAGACAAAGATATTGAAGTAACAATGGATTATCAAGATATTATTCGAAAAAATAGTTAAGCTAATAGTACAGATAGAATAAATAAAAGGGGAGTTGTAAAGATGAGTAATGAAATTTTAAACAAATATTTAGAAACAACACTTTTTGAGTATAATTTTATTACAAATTGTATAAAGGTGTTACTTATAAGTGCAATAGTCATATGCATATTTAAACTTATGAATAGCAAATTTGAATAAATTTTTAATTTTATTAAAAAATTTACTAAAAATTAAAAATTTGCTGATAATAGATTGACACAACTGATTGAATTATGTTAGTATTGGGTTGATTAAAACTTGTATTTTAAAAATTTAAGATTTTATGCATATATGTTTTTTATTAGGGGATAAAAATGTCCCCATTTTGAGAAAAATTTATATTACTATATTTATTTTTAAAAATATTATAAACATCTAAGCAATACGCTTGGATGTTTTTTTATTTTCAAGAAAAAGGAGTGATATGTCATTTCAATAAATAAGTTAAGAGATTTAAGAATAAGTAAAGGGTTTTCACAACTCGAAGTAGCGGCAAAGATTGGGAAGAATGATTTATTTATTTCTAAAATAGAAACGAACAAAATAGAAATGAAATTAAATGAAGCCGCTCATCTGGCTTATGTCTATGAGGTTTCATTAGACGATATATATGTTGCAAGTAAATCAAAAAGTGAAAAATTTAATAAAGTATAGTAGGATTTGAACGATTATAAGTAAGGCAATAAACTTATAAATTTTTAAAAATCAAGAGTACTAGGATTTATTTATCCAGGTACTCTTTTAATGTTGTTATAGCTTTGCCTTGAATTTTGATATTTACTTTAGTATTGTCATATTTTTGTGTTTTATAAATTGGATTATTGCTTTCAGGAATTAAATATACAAAGTTATCTTCAAATTTAACTTTTTTTACAGTAGCTTCAGTATTATCAATTAATACAACTGCAATATCATAGTCATTAACATTATTTGTTTCTTCAATAATTAGAACATCGTCATTTTTAAATAGTTTATTCATGCTATCACCTTTTACTCGTAAACAATAATAATTTTTACATGAATTTAGAGGTGCTTTAAGTGGAAGATTCAAATAATCTTCAATATTGCTTATTGCTAAAACAGGAGATCCTGCTGCGATAGCTCCAATTAAAGGAATTGATATTTTATTAGAAAGTTCAATTTTATATGTATCTTTAATAGTTTCAATAGTACAACATTGAGAATTATCATTATTTGTAGAGATATTTTTTAATAAATTTATTAAAGTATCAATTTCCTGTATTTTTTTATTTATTTTTTCTAAGTATTCAATATAATAATTTTTACTTTTTTCAAGGTCGTTGATAATTTTGTTATGAGAAAACATATCAATATCAAATTTATCTAGTAATTTTAAATTAGATATTTTATTAAGAGTTTCAATGTTATCACTTAATAAATAATCTATAGGACAATTAAAAAACTTTGATAATTCAATTAAAGTATCAAAATTAGGTTCACTCTTACCAGTTTCATAGTTGGAATAAGTATTACGTGCAACATTTATTGCTTTTGCTACGTCTTGTTGCTTATATTTATTTTTCTTACGTAAAAATTTTAAGTTTTTGCTAAATTTATTATTCATTAAAATCACCATAATTTATTATTTGTTATATAAATAGTATACCTGTAAAAGAAATGAAGTAATATTAAAAAATTCAAAAGTCCT
Organism: Clostridium faecium; assembly: GCF_014836835.1. Lineage (GTDB taxonomy): Bacteria > Bacillota > Clostridia > Clostridiales > Clostridiaceae > Clostridium_J > Clostridium_J faecium. The sequence continues at coordinate 39,627 of NZ_JACSQB010000018.1, forward strand.
AAAAAGTGACTTTTGAATTATAATTTTGTCAAAAATATTGACATATTTATAAAGATTATGCTATTATACATATTAACAATAGATTGTCGCCAAACAGATTAGATAAAAAATAGTGGGATATAAAAATGTCCCCTATTTTAAAAAAATTTGCCATGCTATACCCTTTTTTAATACATATTAGGTAGTTGTATTAAAAAAGAGTAAAGCTTTTTTTATTTAAAATACATTTTTTTAATTCAAGAGTTTATGGGGGGATTATTTATGTTAGATAAAACAAAAGTGAAAGAGTTATATGAACTAGGGTATAATTCAAGCGAAATATCAAAAATATTAGGAGAGAATAAAGAAACTGTTAAAAAGTGTATACAGAGAAATTTTAAAGGTAGTGTTATTAAGCATAAAGATAAAAGAGAAGAATTGCTTTTAGAAAAACAAAAATGGAGAAATAGAGATTGTAAGAGAGCTGTTAATGCTACAAATAATAGATATATAGGAGATGACCAACTTATAAGATGGAATAGACAAAGTTATAATACAAGCTCAAATGGTACACTTGTATTTGATGCAAGTAGAGGAGCAATACCAGGTGATTTGCCAAGATCTTATAGAGTATGTTATTAAAAAATTTAATATTTTTAAATAGAGTGAAGTAACTAAAGTAGTTAGTTCTTTTTTTATGTTCAAAATCATGATGACGATAGTAAAGCATAAATATTAGAGAAAGAATTATCAGTATATAGAAAGGTCTAACATAATGTTATACCTTTTTAAAGTAAATATTTTTAAATTCAGAGGTAGTCAAAAATGGAAGGAGATTAATATTTATGATAAGTAAAAGAACAAAGAATATCATATCTAAAACACTAATGGCAGTAATGCTATCAAGTATGACATTAAATGGAGTGTCACAGATAACTTACGCTCAAGAGATTACACAGGATAGTGGTTCTGAAAGTATTATAATGGTTGAACACGCTGATAGTGAGATTGTAGCTGAATCAGAATGGGAAGGTCAAATGTGGTTATATGAAGAGAGTAAAAAATATTATGGAGACAAACCTATTTCTCAAGTAACGTATGGAGATTTACTAAAAGTTCAGAAAATCTCCACGAGTAATTCATCAAAATATAAAGGTAGCCACATACCTCGCGTAATAGGTTATTTTAAAAACTTAAGTTATTTAAGTTTATATTCTACAGGATTTGTAGGCACTATACCTGATGAAATATATGAATTGAAGAACTTAGAAACTCTTAGAATATTGGATAATAGAGATTTAGGTGGAAATTTAAGTCCAAAGATAGGTAATCTAGTAAAGTTAAAATATCTAGACTTATCAGGTAATAATTTAACAGGAGAAATACCTAAAGAGATAGAAAACCTGACTGATTTATATGAATTAGATTTAGGTGTTATCAAATATGGTTTGTCAGTTTATAGTAATAAATTTACTGGTGGTAACTTAAAGAACTTCTTTAGTTCATCTAAACTTCAAAAGCTAGATTTGACAAATTGTAATGTTACAGGTGAGTTCCCTGAAAGTTTAGAAGATTTTAAGGATTTAAGGGAAATAGAGTTAAATGGTAATAATATAACTGGTAAAATACCATCTAAATTACCGCCTAAGCTTCAATATTTTAGATTGGAAAATAGTAACTTGACAGGAGAATTACCTACAGCATTATTTGATACTCCTGTCGAATATATAAATTTAAATAATAGCAATTTAACAGGAGAAATGCCTTCAAATATGTTTTCTAAGGAAAGAAGGGAAATACTTCTTGGAAATAACAATCTAACAGGAAGCATACCAGAAGGAGAATATGCAGATAGAATAGCTAAGTTTGATGTTAGAAATAACAATTTAACAGGAAATATACCATCTAATTTCGGGGAAAAGACTGTTTTCTCAGGTGATAGAGGTGTTAAGAAAGAAGTTTACCTTCAAAATAATAATTTTAGAGGTATACTACCAGCAGGACTATTTAAACAGTCAAATCCTAAAATTGATGTTAGTAATAACAAGTTAGTAGGACCAGACTTAAATAACAATGATAGAGATGCAGTAATTAATAAGAAAGGAAACTACTTAAATTCCTTATCAGGAGATTACAATAAACTAACTAATATAAAAGTTAAAGCTTCTACTAATGAGGAAGTAACAATACTTAAGCCTATAGAAGAGCTAAGTGAGTTCTATGATTATGATGTAGAAGAAAAAGACGGATACTACATCATGAGACAAGATCGAGATAGATTAAGTATTAAACCTACAAGAGAAGGAATAATGAACATCAAAACTGCTGTAAATTTAAATGAATGGGGATTAGAGCCTTATAATGGTCTTATAAGAAATATAAGACTAGAAGTAGACGAAGCACATGATAGGATACTCATTAAGTTACCTGAAATTATAAAGTTTGAAGAACTTACTGATTTAGACTCTAAAACAACTAAATATCTAAAAGAGTATATTAATAATTCTAATGTTAATTTAGAAGTTAAGGTAAAGAATGGATTCGCTTATGTAACTGCTAAAGACGAAGAAGATTATCATTGCAATTACTATAATTCTAAATTAAAGAAGAATGTTTTAGTTCAAGATGTTAAAATTCCTATAGAAGTAGGAACAGAAGATAGTAATGAGCAATTACAGTTAGATCAAGAAGCTAAAGACGCTGTTGTAAAAGCTGAAAATACAAGAAAAAAAGCTGATATAGATGCAGCTAGAGAATTAGTAACTAAACTAAAAAATGAAACTTTAAAGTCAGAACTTATAGGCAGACTTGATGCTATAAAATCAATAGAGGATAGTGAAAAAGAGAAAGAAACTTTGGCTATAGCTTCTGTTGAGAAAGCAGAGAACAGTAGAAAGCAAGAAGATATAAATAAGGCTAGGGAATTAGTTAATCAGTTAAATAAATCTACATTAAAGACAGAGCTTATAAGTAGGCTTGATGCTATTAAGTCTGTAGAGGAAGAAAATAAAGAGGAATTAGAAAAGCAAATTCAAGAAGCTCAGTCTTCTTTAGATAAAGCTAAACAAACTAAAGAAGAAAAAGATATAGAGAGAGCTGCTAACTTAATAAATGAATTACCTTCATGTAAGGAAAAAGACAATCTTAGAAGTGAGCTAGATAAGTTAATACTAGATATAAATAATGCAAAGGATGAAGAATCTAAAATAAAGGAAGCAACTAAGGCGGTTATAAAAGCCGAGTCAAGCTGCAAATATGGAGATATAAATACAGCTAAGATACTTGTTAATACTTTAAAAATAAGTGGTACTAAGACTGATTTATTAGGAAGAATTGAAGCAATAGAAAGATTATGTGCTGAGAAGTTAGAGAAAGCTAAACTTGCTTTAGAAAAAGCAGAGTTAAGTAGAACAAAAACGGATATAGAAATAGCTAAGGATACTATATCTCAACTACCTAATATAGAAGATAGAACACCTCTTTATGATAGGCTAAATAAAATATTTTCAATAGAAGATGATATGGCCGAAGTTGCAAAAGCTGAAAGAGCTGTTGTAAAAGCTGAAAAGACTAGAAGAGATGCAGATAGAGATGAAGCTTATAATGTAGTAGATTCAATAAGAAATTCTGATAAAAAACTAGAATTCTATGATAGATTAAAGGCCATAGAAACTATAGAGGATATATATAGCAAACGTGAACAAGCTGTAGAATTACTTGTTCAAAAAGCAGAAACATCAAAATCTATGGTAGATGTTGAACATGCAAGAAATGAAATGTACAAACTACCTATAGAATTTAGATTAATAAATAAAAAGAATTATAGACTAGATATTATCGAGCTTATAGATAGGCTAAAATCAATAGAAAAGTCAGTTACCAATAGTACAAGTCCAGGGCCTAGAGATAAGAATATGTCAGCGAAAAAGTTAGTAGCTAATATTGAAGCGTTTAGTGGTTTAACTGAAGCCGAAATAGAGGAAATGATAACAAATGCTGAAAAGTCATTAGAGAGAAATGATATTGATTCAGCGAGAAAAGAGTTGTTTAATTTATATCAAGTTCAACAATCAATGAATGATAAAGCTCTTAGATTAGATATTGCTGACCTAAGAATCAGAACAATGGCGTATATAGAAGATAAACAAAAAGATGATACAACTACACCTGAAATCAAAGATAAGCTAGATGATCTAAAAGATATTATAGATAACATTGTTAAAGATGGAAAAGTTGATGATATACAAAATAGCTTAACAGATGTAGTAGATACAATAAGAGATATAGATAAAGATGTAGTGGATGGTATAGAAATTACTGATGGAAGTGAGAAGCCAGAGCTAATAGAAGAAATAAAAGATATAGAAGAAAATAATAATAATAATGGAAATAGTGAGGGTGGAAATAGTAATAGCAATAGTAGTGGAAGTAATAACGGTGATACCATAATTACACCAACTAAACCAAATGAAGAAAAATCAGATAAAACTATTATAAAGAATTTATATGAGTTATCTGATGAATTAAAAGTTAATGGTAAATTAAATTCAGTTATAATAACAACTAATCAAGATTTCGCAGATGCATTAACAGCTACACCATTAGCAGCTAAAGAGAAAGCACCTATATTATACGTAGGACCTGAAGCAACAAATGATACACTAGATTATGTTAAATCAAGTTTAAAAGAGAATGGAAATATATTTATCATAGGAGAAACAGGTGCGGTATCTAAAGATATAGAATCTAAATTACAATCCATTAGCAAAAGTGTAATTAGATTAGGTGGAAAAGATAGATATGAAACTAATGAAAAAATACTAAAACAAATAAATATTACAGATAAAACGCCTTTTTATGTGACTTCAGGATTGGATTTTGCTGACGCAGTGACTGTATCAGCAAAAGCAATACAAAATGATGGAGCCATTATTTTAACTCAAAAGGATAATACTTCATCAATTTTAAAACAATATTTAGAGAAATCTAAAAACAAAGAGATAGTTATTATTGGAGGATTAGGTGTTATAAGTGATAAAGTAGAAGAGGATTTAAGTAATGTAGGTAAATCAGTAATGAGACTTGGTGGAGAAGATAGATATCAAACTTCTATAAAAGTAGCAGATTCTATGGATTCTAAAAAAGTTTATGTTGTCAAAGGAAGTGATTTTAAAGAATCTATAAATTATGGACTGAAAGCAGGATTAGAAAAAGCTTCAGTTGTATACGGAGATAAAGATTCTAAAGAGCTTAAAGAATTTCTTGAAAATCAAACAACGATAACTAGAACATTTGTTAAATAAATGGAGGGGATTACCCCTCTGTTTTTATTATAAAAATTAAGATGTAAAAAGGATGTGGTTAGGATTAAGGATATATTAGATATAAAAATAAATAAGCTATAGGAAGGAGAAGAAGCGTGTTTAAGAAAGATGAATATTTGACTAAAGAACAGCAAATTAAGAAAAGTTTTAAAAAAGGAATAGCTATAGGAACTATAGCAGTTGCTTGTGTTGCAGGAGCTTATCAATTCATTGTAATCCCTAACATAATAGAGGACCAAAAAACTACAGCTATAACTCAGATAGATAGAAAAAATCAAATTGATGTATTAGTTTTAGACAAGGACTTGAGTCAAGGTGATATTATAAGTGATGATATTACCAAAACAATAACATTTGATAAGAATAAAATACCTGAAGATATTTTAAAAGGGAGAGAAGATTTAAAAGATAAAGTGGCTCGAATGAATTTAAAAGCAAATACTATAATAACTAATTCAATGTTGCTAAAATCAGAAGATATCTTAACTACAGATTTAAGAAAGCAGGATTATGACCATATATTACTTAATGTTAATTTAGAACCAGGGATGTTTATAGATGTAAGATATAAAAAGAAAGATGGTACAGATTTTATTGTTGCAGCTAAGAAAAAAGTAATAGACAGACAAGATGGTACAATGATAATTAATATTACAGAAAAAGAAAGACAATATATAAACAATGCCACAGTTTCAGCAGCATTAACAGAAGCTACTATGTATACAACAATATACGTAGATGCTGAAAATCAACCTGCTGCCAAAATAACATATGAATTAAATGAAGAAGTTAAAGAAATGATAAATAAGGATCCTAATATAGTAAAGGCATCACAAATAGAGATTAAAAATAGAAATAAGAAACAAATAATCAAAGAAGAAAGCAATAAAGAAGAAGAGAATAAGGAAAATAAAGAAAGCAAAGAAAAAGCTGATAATGGTAAGCCTGTTTTTGTAGAATAGGGTGGTGATAATTATGGCTAAGAAGATTTTATTTTTAGGTGCTAATAATACAGGTAAAACTCATATAATGCTTGTTGTTGGAAAAATATTAACAGAACTCAAAAATGAAGTTCTGTTAATTGATAATAGTAGCAGCAAAGGAGTATATAATTATTTTAATTATAATACGGATGTTGAAAGTGAGATTGCAGCAACATCACAAGAAATAGTTAGAGAAAATATTTGTATTAGGTCTAATATAGGTAAGATTCAAGAAGAACAATATGATTATATTCTAATTGAATCAGACAATGTAAATCAGAACTTAAATGCTTTTTCTAAGGTATTTATTGTTCAGAATTACGATAAAGATAAGTTAATAAAAAATAAAGAGATTATAAAGCATTACAATAATTCTAGCGATTTTTGTAATGTTCATTTTGTTTTCAACCAAATGCTTCAAAATGTATCAGATAGGGAATATCTATTTCAGGAGCTAATTGAAGTAATGAAGAATAAAACACAAATTCTAAAGAATGAAGATATAGAAATTCCTTTTTTAGAAGAAGATTTGATTGTTTCATCATTAAATAAATTCAATGGGGGCATAAAGCTGAAGAAGTATTCAGGGGATTTTAAACAATCTATATTTCAATTAATTAATTTTATTATGGATACAGAAATTGATAATAAGAAATTCAAAAAAATAATAGAAGAAAGGAGATTTTAATATGAAAATTGCCTTTTGGAGTAATTATCATGGACAAGCAGGAGTAACTTCAAATGCTATAGCTATAGCTGTTAATTTAGCTATGAAGTATAATGTCAGAGTTTTGTTAGCTCATACTCAATATGTTCAATCAAATATGGAAAATGCTTTTCTTAGTATTGAAGAACGAAATCTAAATGATTTGGATATAGGAATTGACGCTATCGAAAGAGTAGCAAGGTCGAAAGATTTAAATGAAGAAAATTTTGCTTCATTTACAAAATCATTAATAAAGAATAGATTGGATTTATTAGAAGGAAGTTATCAAAATAGATATGAACTCTTTGAGAAAATTAATGATACTGTAACAGATATACTTTATTATGCAAATAAAGCATATGATTTTGTATTTATAGATTTAAATTCAGGATTTAATAATTCTATAACTAATAAAGTTTTAGAACAATCAGATATTATAATTGTAAATTTATCTCAAAATGAAAAAGTTATAAAAGATTATTTTGAAAAAGATAAAAAAGAACTAGAAAGAATAACAGGAAATAAAAAAATCATATTGAACATAGGGAATTATGATTTTAACTCTAAATGCTCTAAGAAATATATAAACAAAGCATATAAATATAATGATGAAATCTTTTGTACTCCATATATAGCAGACTTTAAAGATGCTATCAACAATCATAAAGTAATTGATTACTTTATGATTAATAGAAATATAAATAACGCTTTTTTTGAAGAAGTAAGTAAAATATCAGAAAAATTAATGATAATAGATGAAAAAAAGTTAGAAATATACAATGATCCAATAAAAAAGCAAACATTTACTCAAAAATTTAAAAGTATTTTAGAAGGATAGGAGTTAGAGATTATGGGAAACGGAGTTACTATAATAGGAGAAATAACAGATTTATCAGACGAAGTAATTAAAAATATTACTTCACCATCATATAGAAACTATAGTTCATGTTTTACACATCATGATAAAAATTTATTGTTGATTGATAATATGCTTAAATTGAGTATTTTTAATGAAAGCAATTTAGAAAGAAGGGGTTAATTTGATAAGAAGTAAAGGAGCATCTAGTGTAGAAAAATATAATATAGATAAAATAAAACAAGATATACAAGAAACTATTAACACAACATTAGAAAATGGAATAAATGATAGAGGTCTTTCATTAGAAGAATTAGAAAAAAGAAAAAAAAGAAATGCACTTTTACAAGAAAATTTACGTAATTGTGGTTTGGGTGATTTAGGAGCTAAAGAATTTGTAAAAAGTTATATAAAAGATTTATTATCACAAAAGTTAGATGAAAAAAATATAGACAATGTAATTGAATTTAATAATCATGAAAAGCTCAGTGTTCAAGATAAATTTGAAATACTTTTGAATACATTTAAACAAAAGTATAAATATGATGCTTTTTCAAAATTTATAGAAAAAAATAAATTTGATAAATTAAGAGAGTCTAATCATGGAAAAAAGTATTTTATTTCGTCAAGAGATATAGATGTAGCATATAAAGCTGAAAATATAGAATTAAGTTTTCAGGATAAATTGGAAATTATAACGCAAAGAATTTACCAGGAAAATAATGGTCTTGGAGTTATTGATGAAATAAGAGATATGAACATTAATGGTTTAAGTATTGGTGTATCGGGGATACCAAAGAGTTTTTTATCAAGTTTAGATATTGACACTATGAGTAAAGAGATAGATTTAATTCCGAAAAGTTATGATAGTGTTTGGCTCGATTATGAAGGTAAGGAAATACATTTAGAGTTCATGAGCTTTGGTAGCTATGAAGAACTTGAAAGAGTGTGCAAATTATCCTATAAATTCAATGATCCAGGATCACTTTCATCAAAAGAACCATATATATTTAATACAACAGCAGATAATTGTAGGGTAGCTGTTTTTAGACCACCATTTTGTGAAAGTTGGGTTTGTTTTTTAAGAAAATTTAATATAAAAGGAGAGTTATCTAATTTAATACATGCTGATAATTCAGAAGATATTATTAAGTTAAGTGAGTATATTGTTAAAGGTGAACAAACAGTAGCTATTACAGGTCAACAAAGAGCTGGTAAGACTACTTTTATGAAAGGATTAATACGAAAGATATTACCAATCTATACTTTAAGAGTTTCAGAAGGTTTTTTTGAACTTCATTTAAGAAATGCAATGCCTGACAGAAATATTATGACAATTCAAGAGCTATATGAAATTAGCAGAGATGAAGCATTGGACTCATTTAAAAAAGCTAGTGGAGCTGTAACAATTATAAGTGAAGCAGCAGAAGATGAAGATATTAAATTTATAATAAAAGTTGCACAAGTTGCAAGTAGGTTTACATTATTTACGCATCATGCTAAGACTTTTGATGATTTAATTAAATCATTAAGAAACTCATTATTAAATGTAAAGTTATTCAATAGTGAAAGTCTTGCAGAAGAACAAATAGTATCAGCGTTGGGATTCAATATTCATTTAGAAATTACAGCAGAAGGTGAGAGATATATAGAAAGGATTACGGAGTGTGTTCCAATAGAAGATGAGGAATTTAATACAGAGTTTATGGAAGAATCAGATTTAGGTAATAGACTAAATAAGTTTATGGTTACTACATTAGAATTCTTTGAAAAAATGAATACTAAAAAGAAATATAAAAGTGTAAATATATTAGAATACAACTTAGATACAGGAAAATATGAATTTAAGAATAATATAAGTGAAACTCGTAGAAAAGAAATGGAAAAGAAAATGTTAAAAGAAGATAGAGAAAACTTCCGTAAGTTTTGTAAGGAGGTACTAGAAGGAAATGCAACTAGCTATTAAGATATTAATTGTTATAGCTGCTTGGGGTTTTATAATTTTCCGATTAAATAAAAATAACAATAATAAGAGTAATAAGGTTAATGAAAAAAAATATATAAAATATTCAAGGCTTTATGAGAAGTTAACTGGAATTCCGTTAATGGGTAGTTCTATATCTAACATAAAGAATAGATTATATATTAATGATTATAATAGTGAGCATATTTTAAGAACTAAGGCAATCACATACTATTTTGGATCCTGGTTAGTTAGTATTAGTTTATTTGTATTACTTTGCTTTATTTATAGAGGAAGCTTATATATAACTTGCCTTTTGGCTTTTATATGCTATTATTTAAAAACTGCATTAACAGATTACTTAGTAGGTGATGATACAAAGCTTTTAGAAGAATTAATTGAGTTTATAAAGGATTTAAAACATCAATTTAATTTAAAGAATTCCAATATAGAAGCAGCTTTATATGAAGCAGGTAAACTTTCAGGACAATTAATGAAATTTCACTCAAAGAAAATAGAGGAAGCTATAAAAAATAGAAGAGATTTAAATGCTTACTATGATGAAGCACCAAATAAATATATGAAACTCATAGCGTTATATATTTACTTGACAAATGAGTTTGGAGATGCAGAAGTAGATGGTAAATCAATCTTTATAAATAATATGAATTACATCATGGAGCAAATAAAGATTGAAGTTGATAAAAGAGATAAATTAAAATATTGGTTAAAGTTTTTAACAGTGCTAACAGTATTACCATTGTTGTTTACTGGAATGATAAAAGCTTGGGCTTTGAATAAATTTCCACAGTCTACTTTTTTTTATAATAGCTCATTAGACATTATAACTAAAATTGTACTACTAGCTATTTCAGTAACTTGTTTTATAATTTTAAGAGAATTTGAGCGACATTCAGATAAACAAGTAAAAATAACAGTAAAAAAAAACTGTTGGGAAGCTAGAATATTAAAAGTCAAGATAATTAAAAAAATAGTAGTAAAATTTACTCCAAATGAAAATTCAAAGGAATATTATAAAGCTAAGAATCTAATAATCGACTCAGGTAGTTATTTAACAATTGAGTGGTTATATTTAAGAAAAATAATATCAAGCATAATTGTTTTTTTTATAGTTATAATTTCAATTTTGGGGTTACAAAAGATAAATGTAAATAATGTTATAGATAACACATCATATAAATTTAATAGCTCAGAATTTATAACAGTTGGTAAGGAGCAATTGGAAGTAGGAGAATTTGATAAAGAATTCTTAGAAGAATATAGAAATAAAGATGTTAAGAAAGAAGATATAGTTAAAAGTGCTAAAGAAAAAGGCGTTAAATCAGATAAAGAAATTGAAAAGCTAGTAAATAGAATTGAAGATAAGTTAAATTATATAAGAAAAGAACATTTTAAGATTTATCATCTATTTATAGCTTTATTTATAGCTCTATTTGCATCAGATATACCTAATTTAAAACTATATTTAGATAAAAAGATAAGAAAAATAGAAATGGACAGTGAAATCTTTGAGTTTTACACAATATTTTTACTGTTAATGTATCATAAGCGTGTTTCTATTGAAATGATACTTGAATGGATGGAACATTTTTCATATGTATTCAAAGATCCAATTAAAAAGTGTAGAAATAATTTAGGAAACGGTGTGTTTGAAAGTTTAGATACGCTAAAGAAAGATTGTCAATATAAGCCTTTTGTTAGAATAGTAGATAATCTTATTATCTCAGAAAATATAAAAATAAAAGATGCTTTTGAGTCATTAGAATCAGAAAGACAGTTCTTTAAAGATGAACAAAAGGAATTAAATGAAAGAATAGTAGCAGAAAGAAGAGATATAGGAGATACATTAGGAACAGCACCAACATTTTTATTATTTACATTGTACTTAGTTATGCCACTTATGTGGGCATGTAGTATTCAATTTAGTAATTTATATGAACAACTTAAATTGTAAGATGAAAGGTAGTTTTAACTATCTTTTTTTTATTTAATATTTTTAATGAGGTGATGAGGAATATGCTCTATAGATAAATACTTAAGTAATTAAAGAATATAAACAAAATTACAGATAAAATTATGGATGAATTTTTAGGAGGAATAAAATAATGGGAACAATAAAAAAGGTAATAATATTTGTGTTTGGAATGCTAATTACAATAGCATTTATAACAGACGGATTTGGGTATTTCAGTAAATCAATGGAGATGTCAAAATCAACAAAGACAGGTTTTGATTCTTTGAGTCAGAAATTAACAAGTGCCAGTTATAGTGATTATGATAACACTGTAGTTAAGGGAAGTGAAGCTATAAATGCGATAAGATTATATGCAGCAGATAACTTTACTGTAACAGTAAAAACAAAACGTAGCTCTAAATCATACAATGACTCTATATATAATGTAAGCAATATAAGTGATACAAATTATATAGAACCTACTGGAAAATTTGAGTCAAAACTTGGAGTAAATGAAAATGGAACTGTCAATTCAATAACATTAACACAAGTAAAATAAAATTTAAAAATCCCTTGCTTAGAATTAAGTAAGGGATTTTTAAAAATTAAAAGATAGAAAGGAGTCTGAATGTGCCTAATATATTATCTAAGTATGCTAGTTTATTTCTAGCAATGCTACTAATTGTTATAAATATATACGATAGAACTAACTATATGGAACGGTATATATCTAATCAAGTAAATGTTATTGCAAATAGATTTCAAAAAGAAGCTAGAACTAAAGGATATGTAGATAAGGAAATGTATGATCGTTTAGCTAAGGAATTAAGTAATACAGATAGAGCTTATACCATTAAGATTCTTCATAGGGATATTAAGTATTATCCAGTTGATAAAAGTATTGATGAAAATGGATATACTGTAGAATATTTCAAACACAATGAAAGAGAAATATTAGAAACGATTTATGACAAAGATAAAAGATATTTAATGCGAATGGGTGATGACTTCCAAATAAGTGTAGTAGAGAAAGGAGTTTCTACAAACAATATATTGTGGGGATTTTTAACAGGAGATACTACTCAAAAAACTAACATTTTCGCATCATTTGGAGGGGCTGTCGAAAATGAAGTGGACTGATTATATGATATTTGCAATAATTTTAATAACATCCATATCACTACCACTTAAAATAAAACAAGAAAAAATGTTAAAATCCGAAGAATTAAAAATTATTTATAATGAAGCAGTTGATAATGCTGTAAAAGATGCAGTAAAAACTTTATTAGAACCTGCAGATAATGAGTCAATGGAAATTTTAGCAGATGGAAAGAAAATAAACTTTAAAAAGACAAATTTAAACTTAGATAAAGCATTGTGGAGATTTTATCAGACAATGTTTTTAAACCTTAATATAGAAAATGATTATATGATGCAAGAAGCTATTAAAAGTAAGATACCTATTAAACTAGCAGTTGGTTATGATGGGTATTTTATTAATTCATGGCAAGAAATAAAAGAAGGTAACAAACTTAAAGAAGTATGGCATCCAAAGACACCGTATATATATTTTGATACAAAAAACAATTTAAGTATAAGTTTAACACTAGATAACACTATATATATTATTGGTGAAGATGGGGAGAAAGAAGAATATAAAGCAGAGGACCTATTAGGAAAATATAATAATATCTTGTTTTCACAAGATATTGAAAAATTTCATGAAGTAAGAAAGCAAATAATAATAGAAAGTATTCAAAAAGATTTAGAAAGATACAGTAGTTTAAATAATCAAATTGCCATAAAGAATGGTTGGGGTTATACGTTACAATTACCAATAATAGATGAAAGAGCAATAAATGATATAAGTTTTATGGCGTTTTTACAAGGGAAACCACTTAATGGTATAGATTTATATAATAACTATGGCTTAGGAATCGCTAGAGCTGTAAGAGAAAGCTATATATACACTAATGTAGGAGATAAATACTATCATAATAAGAACTGTAATAAAAGTACCAATTATGATTCAATATTTGATAGTGAAAAAGAAGCAGCGAAAGCAGGATATCATCCTCATGATTGTATTTTCCAAAATAATTCAAAATAGGAGAGTAAAAAGAATGAATCGGTATATTAAATTAGCTAAATTTACAACATTCTTTTTAGGAATATTGTTAATTATAAATGAAGTTATACAATTGTATAACAGATATATAATACCAATTGAATCTATAATTTTTATAAGTTTTATATTAATAATATTGGTAGCAATACTTATTTTAGATAAGAAAAATAAATCATCTATAATACATTCAAAAGAAGATTTAACTAGAAAGGAGGGATAGTGGTGAAGAGATTAATCACAATAAATTATACATGAAGATAGAGAGTAGTATTAAAATATCCTGAAAGCATACGACTTTATTTATTGAAATAAAAAATAATTACCTTAATTTTATATATATCATATTGATATATATATCAATATGATATATAATAGAGTTAAGGAGGTTGAAGTAATGGCAAAAGAAAAAGGAAAAAGATTTTTAGTAACCCTAGGAGAAAAACAGGACAAAGAAATAATTGATGCTGCTGAACTTCTAGGAATGTCAAAAGCAGATGTAGTAAGAATTGGAGGATTCTTATTTGCAACCTCAGTAAATAAAGGAAAATTAGAAGAAGGACTAACTCAAATACTAAAAGAGTTAGCTGAAATTAAATAGTAAGAGAGGGATATGTTATGAAAAATAAAAGATTATCAAAATTAATAGCTGTTACAGCTATAATAACTACTGTTATAGGAGTCAATTTTGCAACTAGTGTTAAAGCTGCTACGATACCTTCGGGAACTATAGAAAAAAGTAGTTTAAATAATTATGCTACAACAACAAGACTTTGGGGAAAAGATCGTTTTGATACTGCTATAGAGGTATCAAATGAATTTACAAAAACTAATAAAGAGCTAAATTTAGAAAATTGGGATTTAGCCTACCCTGATACAGCAAAACAAAAAGTAAATACCGTAATTTTAGCTAATGCATTTGATTATCCAGATGCATTAGCAGCAGCACCATTGACTCATCTATACAATGCACCAATATTATTAACTGAAAAAGACAAATTAAATAGTAAAACTGAAGCTCAACTTAAAAAACTAGGTATTAAAAAGGTTGTTATGGTTGGTGGTGATGGAGTAATCTCTAATAATGTTGATAAAAAGCTTAAATCAATGGGAATTTCTACAGAAAGGATTGGTGGAAAGGATAGATATCAAACCTCATTAGCGATAGCTAAAAAAGTGGCTTCAAGCCACGATATTGATGCTATCCATGTAGTAAGTGGACACAATTTTAGTGATGCATTAACAGTTGCTCCAGTAGCAGCAACATGGTTACAACCAATGATTTTAGTTCCGCAAGGAGAAAATAAAAAGATATCTGATGTAGAAGGATTAGAAGAGTTTATAAGCCTTTGGGAAGAAAAATGTCCTAAGGTAAATAAGTATGGAAACGATTTTACAAAATATACTTATGGTAATAAGTATAGTGTTAGTGATAATATTCTAAATAGGTTAAAAGATATCGACAGAATAGGTTATACAGACAGTAAACTATTAAATAATTTATTAATTATTGATGATAAATTATTTAGAGGAGAAGTTAGTGCTAATAATGTTATTTTTGCTAGTGGAAAAGATTTTCCAGATGCATTAACTGGATCAGCATTGGCGGGAAAGCTAGGTGCAATTATAATGTATGAAGGTACTGTTGGAGAGAATGTTAAAAAGCTTAATGATAAAATTCATTTTGATGTTAATGAATATTTAAATAATTTATCAAGTAAATTTAAAAATAACGTTTTTAAAGTTTATTATTTAGGAGGAGAAACAATAGTACCTAAAGGAGCTGAGAAAAAATTAAATGGGAAGTTATAAAAAATATTTTAAAATACTAGTATTTATACTAGTATTTTTTATTACTTTTGAATATGTGGGATTAAACAGTAATAAAGTTATGGCTTCTGACGGATTTGGCTATGCAAATATTAACTTTATTGATGTTGATTCAAGGGAAGAAATTTCTCCAGTTAAAACTTTGCAAGTACCTTTAAAAAATGGAAGTGGAAAAATTAAATTTTCTGTTGATAGCATAGAGGGTTATACTTTAAAATATGTCATGAAAGAAAATGGTGAAAGATTAGCTAATCCATATGAAGTTATCGTAGATGACAATAATACTTCATCTAATGCATTACAAATATATGCTTTTTATAAAAATAAAGGTGGTAATGTGTCAAATATTGAGATTACTTATGTTGGTGAAACAAAATCTACAGGACATATATCAGAAATGGATAAAACAGTTATAAGTGTACCTAAAGGAAAAAAGTATAGTATAGCACCCAATAGTGTATCACCATTACCTAATTGGAAATTTAAAGCTACTAAATTAGATGGTAATGTGCTAAGTAATAAGCTTGAACAAGTAACCTTTATTCCAAATAAAGATAATCATAAATTACAATTTTGGTATGAAGCAGAGCAATTAGCTACAGCGGACCTTATATTAGTTGTAGTAGATAATGAATTGGATAAAAATGGCAACGTAGTAAAACAACCTGATGGTAAAGATTATTTTCACAGAGTACAACACAATCTAAAAAATGTACAAGGTACTACTAATAAAACAGTAAGTTCAGGTGGAGGAAAATCTAATTTAGAAATAGCTTTTGCAACAGTAGATAATATTGGTGGAAACCCAATAGCAGCTATGACAAATTACACTCAAAAGGAAGAAGCAAGTCAATTAGGTAATCCACCTACAATAAATGCTAATGTTAGAACAGATGCTAAAACATGGTATGTCCACTTTTACTGGAAACCTAAAGGAACGGATATAAAACCACCTGAAGGAAAAGGTATAATTTTTAATCCCAATGAAACTCCTTGGACTAACTTAGGAAAGACAGGAGAGGGGAGAGGTAGATACCCCGTAGAAGTAAAATATACAGGAGAAAACCCTGCTAGGGCAAAAGGTTCTGCTTCATGGAGGCACTATGAGGAAAGGGAAGATTACATAGGACCAGATGGAGAACCAATATCTCGCCCACCAATAATAAAGGAACACAATACGCAATTTGATGTTGAGTTTCCATTAGATAGTATTACTGTTACTGGAGATGGAAGTGCTGGTTTTAGTGGTAATGGTGGAACTATGTATATTGAAAAAGAGGGAGAAGGACTTAGCTTACAAGCTACTGGAAAGTGGGGCCAAGCTAACTATAGTAGTCCATCTTCACCTGATGGATATGATTCATTAACAGGTACGACAATACCTGATGCACCACCACCACCAGGAGGTCAATCAGGAAAATATAATATAGATTGGACTAAACCTGAAATTCATATTGATAATCCACAATCAAAGTGGGTTAAAAGTCCAGTACCGTATCCAGTTAGGGTTACTGTAGATGATAACTTATCAGGATTCGCAACTGGTAGTGTAGATGTTATTGATTCTAGTCATTATGGTAGAAATAATAGTGACAGTTTACCACATGCACAAAAGAGTTATAGTAAAACTGTAATGCTAAGTGATGGAATGTATAAAATTGCTATAAATGCTACAGATAGAGCTACAAATAGTAATGCTGATAGTAAGAATACTTACTATATTGATGGTACAAAACCTGAAGTAGAATTTAATATTAAGCCAGGGTTATTTTCAGTAGAAAATGGAGCAGTAAGAAAACCTAGTAAAAAAGGTATAGATGATGGATTTTATGGGGAGTTAACAGCGTCAGATAATCTTTCAGGAGTTGCTAAAATTCAATATGGATGGACTTTTGAAAATAAAAAAGATGATGTTAAGTATGAAGTAATTTATACAAGTCCATATACTTATACTGATAGATACGAGGAAAGAATTAAGAAAGAAATAGAAAAACCAGTTGGAGATAATGTATTTCTTCATGTAGAGCTTTGGGATACATCAGGTAACTATACTTATAAAGTGTTCGGACCTTATGAAGATCCAATAAAGTTAAGAGATTTTCAAGTAACAGATGTGAGGGATCCTAAATGGCAAGAAGTATTCTGGAAAGATAATAAACCTACAGGAGTACACTTTAAAGCAGATAAATTACCACTGGACAATAAAAGCAATCCTAAATATAAAAATGCTGATATGAAAAAGGGATATGCTTTTTTCTTTGACCTAACTTCTGAATATATGTATAGGGAAGAAGATAAGATTACAATTAGACCAACATTTTATTATATTAATGGAAATAAAAAATTTGAGGTTGATATGTATTATCAACTAAATAATAATCCATTTATAAAATGTGGGAGTGAAGAAGATACTACTACATTAAATTTAAAAATTAAAAATAAGAAAATAAATATAGGAAAATTATCTCAATTAACTCTAACTAAGAACGTTAGAGTTTGTAAAGGAAGAGAGTGGTTAGGAAAAGATGGATGGAAGCATAAATACCCTGCTGATGTTCAATACAAAGATGGTAAAGAGCAGTATTGGTATGGGAAATACTTTATTCCTCAGACTGCACAATTCGTTGAGAAGGGTAAAGAACCACGCCCTGAAAATATATTAGATGGTGGAGAAATACTTATTAATTTTGAAATTTTGGGTTATAAAAATGGTATAGAAACATTAAGCAAAGACCAAATTTTTGCTTATATACCGACTCAATGGAAAAAAGAAGGTGGCCCAAAGGATAGTAAATATAATGAAGGCGATATAATTATATATAACAATAAAAAAAGTACATTAGATGACTTTAAAACACAAATAACATATTAAAACATACTTTCAAGAAAGATTTAACAATATAACATTAGTTTATGGTTTAAACAAACACTATTAAATTATTGAATTTCAATGCTTTAATAGTGTTTTAATATTTCCGAGATAAAAGGGGGAAGAAAATGTCAAATGAAATATATGCCTTTCAATTAGATGAGGGATATGTTCCTAAAGAGCGTTTATTTGTTCGACTTTCAATTAAATTAATTGAAGAACTTAAAGATATTGCAGAATTTGAAAGCAAAAAAGCTAATGAGAAAATTTCTCCAAATAAACTTGTATTAAGAATGATACAGAATTTTATTAAAAATGATATAGAAATAAAATATGTTTTTGAGTTAGATGAAAGACACGTGGAAAAGAAACGCTTGTGTGTTTATCTTCCAAAAGAATTAAATGAAAAACTTAAAGAACGTATAAAACTTGAAAATAAAAAATTTAATAAAGAAATTTCAAAAAATAAGTTTGTTTTGAATATAATACAGGATTTCATTAAAAAAGAATATGAATAGGCTAGTAAAATTGTAAGGAGGATAAATTATGAATACTATTCAGAGTTTATTACAACAAGGAAGCAATATTGCGATTATAGGTGAAGCAGCTTCAGGAAAGAGTACACTTCTAAAAAGTATACTAAATAATTTAAATTTTAATAATAAAAAAGTTCTTATTTTAGATAATAAAAAAGAATATAAACAAAGTACACTTGACTTAGATGGATCTTATATAACTTATGATGATATAAATAATGTTAGGTATAATAATAAATTAACTACAATTTCTTTTTCTATAGAAGATGATCGTCCTGGAATTGAGCTTATTTTAAGTCTTATTAAAAAAGCTGAAAATGAAGGAGTAGAAGTTATATTAATAGATGAAGCTCATAATTATTTAAAAGAATGTCAAAAGTTAATTAGTAATGTTAATGCCCAACTAATATTAAGCTCTCAATTTGATCCATGTATTTTAGGTGGAGAATGTGCATTAAATAAAGAAAATGTGATAAACTTTAAAAATTTATTTAATATTTTAATTCTTATGGGAACACATAACTACAATATTCAAACATGGCCCAAATTATTGTCCTTATATAATATAGATAAGTTAACTATTGAAGAATTAAAATCACAACAGTGTTATAAAAATATAGTTATTCAAGATAAAAAAATAATAGAAGAAAACTTTAAAGTTCCAAACACTATGAAGTTTTAAAAATTAAGAGTTAATGAAGGTTCATTAGTTCTTTTTTTTATAGTTTTTTTAGAAGTATTCTAAAAAGTAATTTATTTAATAGTTATGGAGGTGAAAACATGGCTAAAGCTAAGTCAAAAAAGAAAATTGATAATGAGAGTAAAGAACTAGCAATATCCATTCTTCAGTCAAAGGGAATAGATCATGAAGAATGGTTAAATGAAAAATATGAAGAAGTTATAGCTTCAAATACAAAAATACTTATTGAATGCCTGGCGTTAAAAAAAGAGATGGAAAGTAAATAAAAAGGAAGGAATAGGATATGCAAAATAAGCTTAAATCAATTATTAATGCTTATGAAAAAAGAAATTATAGTGAAGCACAAAGGATATGCAAGGAACTAACTAATAAAATTTATTATAAACCAGGATCAGGAGATCCATTTTGGCAGAACTCAGCTATGAGTCTAGTAAATGCTCTAATCCTTGCAATTGCAGATAAAACTTCTGAAGAATGCAAGACAGTAGATGAAGTTATATATATGTTAAAAAATAAATCAATAAAAACATATAAAGAAAAGACAGTAGAAGATTTAGAGAAGGAAAAAGAAGAAATAAAATTATCAATAACGTTAAATAAAATTATTGATATACTTTCCAAAGGATTTAAAGAAGATGACTTTGGAATAAATGAATTAGATAAATATTTCTTTAATTTAGAGCCTAAAAAAGCAGCAATAGAAGAGTATGTTGCTTCGAGTTTTGATAAGAGAGCTATTAGAAGTGGTGTTTTATCAACTGCAATATCGGAGCTTAGAAAATATACAAATTATACAGAATAAAGGAGACATGAACATGGATGTAATACAACAATTATCGGAGCTTGGAAACGAGGTCGTAAAATGGATTCAGATACTAGGAGTACCAGGAGCAGCTATTGCATTTGGAATTGGTGGTATACAGCAAATATTTGGTGGATCTGAGGGAGCTAGAAAAGCTAAACCTTGGTATATAGGAGGGGCAGTAGGCCTTTTATTTATTTTAGGTGCAAGTGCAATAGCACAATTCTTAAAAACTAAAATTACATTCTAAATTAAATTAGCTAGAAAGCTTAAAACCTTTCTAGCTTTAACTTTTGAGGTGGTGATAAATTGAAAGATAAAAGCACTGCAAATAAAGAAATGAAGTCTTTAAGAATTTTATCAAATTGGAAGTTTTTAGCGTCAATTTCTACAGTAGTATTTATAATTGTGACGCTTTTTATAAATTTACTGATTAATTCTATAGTTTGGATAATGGATATAATTGCAGGAAAAGCAGATATACAAAGCTTTAATATAAAATCTTCAATATTTAATTTTAAATTTCTTAGCTTTCCAATTTTTTATGTAGTAGCTTATTTTATAGTTGCAGCAGTACTGTGTAAAGTCTTATTTAATATAAGAGCTTCATTTGCAAGTATTAAGGAGGGCCAAAAAGGAACAAGTAGATTTACAACAATAGAAGAATTAAAAGAACAATACAAAGCTGTACCTGAAAAAGATGAAGAATTTGAGGGAAAAGCAGGAGTGCCTGTATCAAGATATAAGGATAAGATTTTTATTGATGATAGTCCAGTAAATAATTTAATTATTGGAACAACTAGAAGTGGTAAAGGTGAAATATTTATGTTTCCTGCAATAGATATTTACTCCAGGGCAAAAATAAAAGCTTCAATGATATTTAACGATCCAAAAGGAGAGTTAATTGCAGCTTCAAAGGAAACTTTAGAAAAAAGAGGATATAGAGTTGAATTACTTAACTTATTAAATCCTTTAAATTCCATGAGTTATAATCCTTTACAACTTATAATTGATGCTTATGAAAAGAAAAATTACAGTGAAGCACAAAGTCTTTGTAAGACATTAACTTATACTCTTTATTATAAGCCAGGTACCAAAGATCCATTTTGGCAAAACTCAGCCATGAGCTTAGTAAATGCTTTAATTCTTGCAGTTATAGATAAGTGTTTTAAAGAGTGTGAACCAATAGAAGATGAAATAAATAAGCTCAATGAACAATATAAAGAGCTTTTAGAAGAAGAAAATAATACAGAAAAAATTGAAGCAAAAATAAATGAACTAGAAACAAAGAAGAATAAAATAAAATCAAAAATGACGCTATATACTGTAGCTAATATGCTATCAGAGCTTGGTAGCAAGGAAGATGCTTTCGGAGTAAATGAGCTAGATAAATACTTTTCAACATTAGAAGCTCAATCTGTTGCAAAAATGCAATATGCAACTTCAAACTTCGCCAAAGGTACGACTAGAGGTGGAATATTTGCAACTGCTATGTCAGAACTGCAAATATTTACTATGGACGAAATAGCTAAGATGACAGCTAAAAATTCCATAAATTTAAGGGATATAGCTTTTAATAAGGTAAATGGGGAGGAAAACAAGCCAGTAGCACTATTTATGGTTACACCTGACTATGATGTTTCTAATCATGTTATAGCAAGTATTTTTGTTCGCCAATTATATTATGTACTAGCGAAAGAAGCTTCATTAAGTAAAAATGGGAAATGTGATAGGGAGACGATATTTTTCCTAGATGAGTTTGGTAATATGCCTAGTATAGAAGGTATGGCCAACATTATAACAGTATGTCTAGGTAGGGGAATAAGGTTTAACCTTGTAATTCAAGCGTATTCTCAATTAAAGAAACTGTATGGTGATGATTACAAAACAATTCTTGGTAACTGTGGTAATCAAATATATATTTTAACGAATGAAAATGAAACAGCAGAAGAGTTCTCAAAGTTAGTTGGAGAAAAAACAATAGTAAGCTATTCAAGAAGTGGAGAAATACTAGATACAACAAAGCATCAAACTGAGAGTGTAGATTCAAGAAGATTATTAAAACCTGAAGAGTTAAGAGCTTTAAGAGAAGGTGAAAGTGTTGTTGTTAGAGTTATTAAAAGGCAAGATTTAAATAGAAAAAAAATAATTCCATATCCAATATTTAATACAGGAGAAACTTGTATGAAATATAGATATGAATACTTGGCCAAAGACTTTGATAATCAGAAATCTTTGTTATCCGTCAATGTAGAAACTTTACATAAAGATATTGATTTGAAGGAACTTTTATTGTTTGGAAATGAAGATGAAGAAATTGACTTTAAAGAAATTGAACAAGAACAAAAAAATGAAAAAGATATAAATGATGACCTTATATTATCGGAAATATTTACTATTGATGAAATATTTGAGATAAAAGATACTATAGAAAAGTACTTCAAAAATGAAGTAGTAATAGAGTGTAACACAAAATGGAGTAGCTTTAAGGAATTCGTAGAAGAAGGAGATAATAAAATTTTAAGAAGATACCTGTCTAAAGGAATTCAGGAGCTTGAAAATAAAGATGAAGGTGGAGAATTAAAATATGAAAAGCTTAATACAGAAGGATTCGAAGAGTTTGAACAAAGTGAGGTGATGGATTGGGAGATTGAAGAATTTAAGATAGATGAGGTGGAAGAATGGGAGTGGAACAAACACTAATTATACTTGATAAATTAAATATATTAAAAATAGCAGATATATTTAGTTTAGGATTCAGATGGTTAGGGTGGAAGATAATTCAACTCTTAGCTCGTATTATAAATAGTATAGAGGATTCTGTAACTAAAATATATAGTATAAATGGCTTTTTCAATAGTCAAGAAATGAATCAGTTTATAAATAAGTATAAACCTTTAATTTTTATTATACTTGCAATATCAATTACCGTAATAGGCATTAGAATAATGTTTAATAAAAAGCAAAATAGAAGTCAGATACCTTCAAATTTAATATTTTCTATATGTGTTGTAGTTCTCTTACCTATTTTCATGATAAAACTAAATCAGATGACTACAATAGCAGTAGATGATCTTACAGGAAAATATACATCATCAGCAAATGAGCTTATAAAGAATAATTTGTATGATTTATATTATTTAGATAAGAATAACTACAATTTGACAGGCCCTAAAAACAACATACCAGCAGACAATATCACAAATTTAGATATTAATGAAAAATTAGATACTAAGAATATTGAAGAAAAAAATAAAAAGATTTTCGAAAAAAAAGTTAAAAGAGGAAATGATGGAAGTATAAAATTAGAAAAATTAGATGATGGATGGTTTTTCAGTGAAGAATATTATAGATATAGTGTAGATTTCATTACTGTAATTTTATCATTATCAGCAACTGGTGTAACTTTAGTTTGTGTAGCTTTAAAAATAGCACGACTAATATTTGAACTTGCTTTTAATAAGATGTTTGCTACATTATTCGCATTTGCTGACATTGATGATGGTAAGAAAATAAGGGAAATAATAAAGCACATAGGCTCTATATTTGCAGTCTTATTTACTATGGCTGTAATGCTAAAGTTATATATTTTATTTAATTCGTGGCTTGGAAGTACATCTAATGCAAATGCATTAGATGGAATGACAAAGATTATAGTGCTCATTGGTGTTTCTATTGCAGTTATAGATGGACCTAATATAGTAGAAAGGATATTTGGCATAGATGCAGGACTCAAAAATGCTTGGGGTGCTGTAATTGGTGGATATAGTGCAGCAAAAGGAGGAGCAGCATTAGCAAAAGGTGCTGCAAAAGCAGGAAAAGGTTTGGCTACCGCAAGTGCAATTGGAACAGCAGGTGCAATTGGGGCAGCTAATGGAGCTAGATATAGTAGAAATAATGGCTCTATTAATAATTCTAGCGATATTGATTCTAAAAATAAAACATTACAAGATGAAATGCAAGAAAATAAAAGTAATAAAAATAATTCAAGCAGTGCTAACTCAAATATTAACAAAGAAGATAGTACTAATATGAATAATAAGAATAATGTTAGTGATACCAAAGGAAACAGCGGTAATATCAAAAACAAAACATTACAAGAAGAAATGAATCAAAGTAAAGTTAGTAATAGCTCTAATGATGTTAATTCTAAAAATTCTAACTCAAATAATCCAGATAATAAACAAAATGGCATTAGTAATATAGGGGCTAATATTAACAGCAACACTAATTCTAAAAATTCAACATTACATGAAGAGATGGCAAACAAACCTAATAATTCAAATATAAAATCTAAGAATACAACATTACAAGAAGAAATGAAGAGTAATACTGCTAATCTAAATAAGGGTATACAGCGACCTAAAGAGGGGGTTAAAGCAACGCTTCAAGATCAAATGAAAAATAATAGTCCAAATAAATTAACTGGTCTAAATAATAAACAAGTTCAACAGCCAAACCTTCATGAGCAAATGAAAGGTGAAAGTGACATTAACAGTAAAAAAGCTAATAAAGCTGATATAGGATCTGTTGCAAGTGGATTAAATAATAAAAATACTCAGCAGCCAAATCTTCATAATCAAATGAAAGATAGTAAAAACAGCATAAATGATGGAAAAAGTAAGGTTGATGGTGGAGCTATCCTTAATGATATAAGTAATAAAAAAGATTTTAATCAGCCTAGTCTTAACAATGAAATGAAAGATAGTAGTAATAAACTTAATAATATGAAAAATAAAGATGTTGAGATACCGAATCTTAATGAGCAAATAAACAATAAAAAAGTTGGACAAGATAACAATATAAAAGTTCCTGGAACTTTGGAAACTAGAACTATAGGAGAATATGTGAAAGATAGAGTAACAAAGCCTGATTCTTTCTATGATAAAATAACCAGAGCTTATAATTTAGGGAAAAATACAACTTCTAATATAAACAAGAGAAAGGGGGATAAGAAATAATGCAGCGGCAATATACTATACACAAAGAAATTGCTTCAGAGATGAAGTTTACGAAATCAATTTATCTATTTGATTTAGCGAGTATAATTATATCGTTGGCCTTAGCATGGTTACTTAGTCCGCTTGTATATAATAAATTACTACTTTTGTATTATGGATATGTAATTCTTAGTATAATTTTTTTAGTAGGTAAGAGTAAATCCAATCCAGGAAAACGTAATTTTCAAAGCATTTATCTTGCTTTGACTAGAAATAGAACAATTTATTCTAGAGATTAAAATAAACCACACCGCATTTTGTTGTGTGGTTATTTTACTGTTACTAACTAAAGGAGTGAGAAAAGATGAAATTTCAAAAACTTGAAAAAATTATTATAAATAAAGAAGAAATAAAAGCAGAGCTGACTAAAGAAGAAAAACAAAGACTTAAAGAAGAAAAAAAGCTAAAAAGGCAAGAGGAAAAAGAATTAAGAAAAGAAGATAAAAAGGTATTAAAATCAACAAAAGAGCTACTACCAATCTTAGATATTGATGAAGATGGTATTTTCATAACTAAGAATGGATATCTAAGTATATATCAAATTGAAACTAAAGATATATATGCATTTAATGAGTATGAAACAAAAATCCATATATATAATTTTGTAGCTTTTCTAAGAAATTATGTAGATGATATTAAACTTTTATGTATGAACTTTCCAGTAAACACAACTAAACAACAAGAATTTATACAGAAAAAAATTAAAGAATCTACTAAGGAAGTGTATAGGAATTTTTTAAATGAAAAACTTGAACAGTTTGTATTTTTAGAGGAGCATAGAAATAATAAAGAATATTTTATAGTAGTTTTTTCTAAAGACAGAGAAGAAATTAAAAATACAATATATAAAAATCAAAGCAGAGCTTTGATTTTCAGAAATATTGATATAGAAAAGAAAATTAAAATACTATTTAAACTTAATAATTTAAATACTAAGTTAATGTAATAATAGGAGTGTAATTATGAAGTGGATAGTGGAACATCAAAAGGCTACTGCAAAATATAGTTATATAATAGGTGAAGAATTTAACCTATCTAATGAGGAATTAAGTAACTTATATATAGCAGCACAACTACATGATATTGGTAAGAGTAAAATACCTAGCAATATTTTATTAAAAAAAGATAAGTTAGACAATCGAGAAATGGAAACAATAAAGCACCATGTAAAGTATGGTGCTTATATTCTGAAAAGAAATAATTATAATAAAAAAATTTGTGATGCGGTGTTATATCATCACGAAAGAGTAGATGGCAAGGGATATTTAGGGATTGAGGATAAAGATATAAATATACTTTCTAAAATCATAGCTATAGCAGATGCCTATGATTGTATGATAAGTGAAAGACCATATCATAGGCCTAAAACGAAAGAAGAAGCTTTAAATGAAATATATATAAATCTAGGCTCACAATTTGATGCGACATTAGGAAAGATATTTATTAAATTAATGAAAAAGAATTAATAGTGTAATCACTATTAAATATAAATTTTTAAAATAACGGAGGATAAGATTATGAGAGAAACATTGGGATATAACAAAAATAATAAAGAAAGAGAAGTAAATGACTTTTATGCAACACCACCAAAGGAAGTAGAGAATATATTAAAACATGAAGAAATAGTAGGAAGTGTTTTAGAGCCTTGTTGTGGTATGGGTCATATGGTTGAAGGTATAAAAAATAGTGGTTATGAGGGGCCGATATATTGTACAGATTTAATAAATAGAGGGTATGGAGAAACTGGATTAGATTATCTTTCAAGGGATTATCCATACACTAAAGATATTGGAACAGTAATTATTAATCCACCATTTAGAAATATAGAGAATTTTGTTAAAAAAAGCATTGAAATAGCAGGAGATAAAGTGATTCTATTTGCTAGAAATCAATTTGCAGAAGGTGAAAGTAGATACAAAAATATTTTTAAAGATAATTCACCTAGCAGAATATATCAATATGTAGATCGTATTGCTTGTGCTAAAGATGGTGATTTTAATAAAAGTTTGAGTAGTAATATGGCTTTTGCTTGGTTTGTATGGGATAAGAAGTCTAATAATGATACAACGGAATTTAGATGGATAAGAAGACATGACAAGGTAGGTTAACCACATTTCTTTTTATTTAAGGAGGACTATGCTATATAGTTTGACACTTATATTTTTTAAAAGAACTAAAGATTATACCAGCTGAAGCAATGAAAGTGGTCAACGAGGTATGAAGTTGACAAGGGTGTCCATTGTGGAAGGCGGTAGCTCTTATAAATGATAATATAGAAATGTAAGAAAATGATCATTTAAGAATGTACTAATTATGACTATGTATAGTATAATTA